>JAENWI010000482.1 GCA_016650115.1 Peptostreptococcaceae bacterium
ATGGAGACGCCATATTATTATATAGGTGATGGAAGTAGAACAGCGTTTATAAGAGTGGGTAATCAAAGTATTCCAGTTGGAGCGATGGAGTTAAAACGCTTGGTACTTCATGGTAGCAATAAAACTTATGACAGTTTAACTTCACAGTACAAATATAAAGATTTTGCTTTTACAAAATTACGTTCTGTTTATAGAAAAAGAGCCGGACAAGAACTAGAAGAGTCAGATTTCTCATCATTTGGTCTGACTGATGAATATGGAATGTTAACTAATGCAGGTGCCTTACTAGCGGATGATTCGCCAATAAGACATTCCAGGTTGTTTTGTACAAGGTGGTATGGAATTGATAAAGCATCAGGTGTCATGGAAGCTATAGATGATAAAGAGTTTAGTGGAAGTCTTGTAACATTACTTCAAAGTGGAGAAGAATTTGCAAAAAATAATTCCAAAAAGAGATGGAAAAAAACAGCTAATGGTAGAACTGAAATGCCGGATTATCCGGAGCGAGCAATTCTTGAATGTATCGTAAATGCATTAATTCATCGTGATTATTTAGACGTGGGAAGCGAAGTTCATATTGATATTTATGATGATCGACTGGAAATATATTCTCCTGGTGGAATGTATGATGGGTCAATTGTTCAAAATCTTGATATAGACAGGATTCCATCGAGAAGAAGAAATCCAATTATTGCAGATATATTCAATCGAATGAATTATATGGAACGTAGAGGCAGTGGTTTTAAAAAAATCAAAGGTGATTATCGAAAAGAGGTTAATTATAAAGAAAGTCTTGAACCAAAATTTTATTCGGATAATAAATCCTTTTGGGCAATATTGTTCAATCTCAATTATAACGTTTCCATAGAAAAAAATGGTAATGCTGATATCGGTGGTAAAAAAGTTGATATTGGAGATGAAAAAGTTGATATTGGTGGCAAAAAAGTTGATATTGGATTCATGGAAAATTATCTTTCTTATATCAAAGTAAATTTACCTACGAAGGGAAAAATCAAAATTTTATATTCAAAATTTGCTACACATACAATCTTCGGTAGAACGGACATAGCTGAATTACTTGATATATCTCCTACAAGTGCCAGTGTTTTGGTAACAAAAATGTATAAAGCTGGATTGCTAGAAATAGTTGCTGGGCAAGGAAAAGGAAAATACAAATTTAAGTGA
>JAENWI010000130.1 GCA_016650115.1 Peptostreptococcaceae bacterium
GGGAAGTAATTGGCGTTCTGGAGCGAAATGAAATCACTTTTATGACAGATTCCACCTCAATATATATACGAGATTTATATGATCACGTCATTCAGATCATGGAAACAGTTGAAACTTTAAGAGATATACTAGCCAGTATGCTGGATATGTACCTTTCCGGTATCAGTAACAGAATGAACGAAGTGATGAAAATTCTAACTATGATTGCTACAGTTTTCATTCCTCTGACGTTTATTGTAGGAGTATATGGCATGAATTTCAAATATATGCCAGAATTGAGCTGGCCATTTATGTATCCGGCAGTATGGATTATTATGATTTCCATTGCGGTTTTGATGCTTTCTTTCTTCAAAAAGAAAAAATGGTGGTAATGATGAATACCGAATGAAACATAAGAATGGATATCCAAAGGGGCTGAAAGCAGGCGAAATTCCTCTGGTATCCAGAATTTAAAGATTAATTCTAATATTTTTGGACAAGTTTTAATACCATACCTGGCGGGAATTTGCCTGTGGTGGTATTTTTTAATGCTACTGAAAACTTGATTATAACAATTAGTACGCTTATAATTAAAACGATAAACTAAATAAATTTTATTATAATTATTAATATAATAATTATAATAAAATATTGACATATTGTTAAAATAGGCGTAGAATAAAGATAAGTCCAATTAAAGAAAAAGCAATTTGTTTTCCGAAAGGAATATTTATATGAAGAAAGAAGGTATTATCATGAGGGGTTATGGAATATTAGGGACGATAGTTGTAATTTTGTTAATTGTGTTTTTATTTCAAAGAGTATTTTAATACAAGAGGTATGTGTGAATATACAATAATAAGCTTAATGTAATAGTATCAAATGAGGGTTGTACGCCATTAAGCGAACGACCTTTTTTTGCGCAAATGAGAAACGAAAAAGGGCAATCATGCCCTGCTTCTTGTCGGGTATACGGATACTCAGGTAATTATGAATGACCCATGGACAGGCAAAGAAGAGTATTACAATAAAGCAGTTTTTGAAGACAGGTGGACCGCTATGGGGAAACAAGCCTTAACGGTTAAAGCGGAGACAATAAAAACGCCCTCGTTTTATTATGATGATGTATTTGTAGAAGACTGGTACTATGGCATCATAGATGAAATGACAGCAATGGGGATTGTTTGTGGGTACGGAGACAGAACATTCAGACCTATGGATGACTGCACCTATGGAGAATTCATTAAACTGGCAAAGGATATGATGTATCAGAAAACTTTCCCGAATAATTCAGGTGAGTGGTATGACCCTATTGTAGAGGAATCGGTAAATAATGCCATTATGACGGAAGTGAATAAGTACATAGACACAAAAGACGACACTTATTTAAATACGCCAATCTTAAGAAAAGATGTGGCGCAAATATTGCTTGGATTATTAAGCGATGAAGAAATCACTGATGAATTAAAGGCAAGAATGGCGATATTGTATAAAGATACATCTGAGTTAAATCAAGAGGAGATAGCGGCATTTGCTTATGTAGAAAATGAGGGAATAATATTTGGGAATAATTTTGAAATGAATCCAGAGGAGCAACTGACAAGGACAGAAGTTTTAATAATAAGAAAAAGAGTAATTAAAAATGGTAAATATGAGGTAGATAAATGGAGCTCATTAAAGTAGATAATAAAAACAGAAAAATATTTCTGGACTTCTACAGAAGCCAGTACTTAAATAATCCCTTAAGAAGAGATGCAATGTCAAATCTTGTTAAGGGATTAATCTATGGAAAATCGGAATTATGCAAGTCTTAAGAGTTGGAACCTTTTACTTGGCTTATCTGGGGACTGGGCAAAGAATGTGACTGTTGATATAATCGGTGGCGTTGGCAGTGCTACCATTATACTTCCTGAAAAGGTTGGAGTATTAGTCAAGGTTGAGAGAGGTATCGGCAAAACCAATCTGGAATTAAGGGAGTAAATTTTATTCTTATTTTACAATTACACAGGAAATGGTATAATGTTTTAAAACTTATTATTGCGTTAAAAAACAGGAGGTAAAAAATGGAATGGATATATAAAGAAGGTCGCATATACAGTGAAAATGAAAAAGGAGAACTGATGGCGGAGGCAACTTACGTAACGATGCCAAATGGAGAAATCAGTATTGACCATACTTACGTGAATCCAAGCTTGAGGGGTCAAGGGGTCGCTAATAAAATGATGGTGGCTGTAGCAGAATATTTGAGGCAGTGCGACACTAAAGCGGTAGCTTCCTGTTCTTATGCGATTTCCTGGTTCAAAAAGAATGAAGAAGCTTATTCAGATATTATTTTCAGTGATTTTGATAATCAGGATGCAGGCTGTAAGATAGATGGCAAGCACTAAAATAGTATGGGTTACACTTTTAAGTATTTAAAACAAGTGAATATTGTAGGGGAGGTTATTAAATGCAGGATTTTGAGAAACTCGGAGTTTTTTATTTAGGGAAAGAATACAACCTTGATGAAGGGAAGCTTGAAGAGGACCTGATTCTTTACAAATCAAAAGATTTGACAACCCATGCTGTTATTATAGGAATGACTGGAAGTGGAAAGACCGGTCTCGGAATCGGGATCATAGAAGAAGCTGCCTTAGATAATATCCCGGTTATTGCCATTGATCCAAAAGGAGATTTGGGGAACCTGGCATTGACATTCCCAAAATTGCAGGGTCAAGATTTCAGACCTTGGATCAATCTTAATGAAGCATCAAATCTTGGCGTTACCCCTGATGAATATGCCGAATCACAAGCACAACTTTGGAGGGATAAACTTTCTGAGTGGGGCCAGGACGGGGAAAGAATTCAGAAACTTCACGATGCGGTGGACATTACAGTTTACACCCCTGGGGGTTCGTCAGGACCTGGTGTTTCTGCTCTGCAATCCTTTAATGCGCCACCTGCTACATTACAAAATGACAAGGATGCTTATCGTGACCGTATTCATATCACAGCAACCAGTCTACTTTCCTTAATAGGAATAGAAGGAGACCCTTTTACAAGCAGAGAACATATTTTACTGGCAAACATATTAGAGAACAGCTGGAATTTAGGGAAAAACCTTGGGCTCCCGGAACTTATTGCTGCCATACAATCCCCGCCTATGAGTCAGGTAGGGGTAATGGATATGGAAAGCTTTTTCCCTGCCAAAGAACGATTCCAATTGGCGATGCTGCTGAACAATCTGCTGGCGTCTCCCGGCTTTAAGGTTTGGATGGAAGGAGAGCCTCTTGATGCAAACAGGTTCTTATATAATCAGGCAGGCAAGCCGCGGGTGTCAATTTTTTCTATTGCCCATCTTTCTGACAAGGAGAGAATGTTTTTTGTAACAATGCTGCTGAACGAAGTGCTTTCCTGGATGCGTAGTCAGCCAGGAACTGGAAGCCTTAGAGCCATTCTTTATATGGATGAACTGTTTGGATATCTTCCACCGACGGCAAACCCCCCATCAAAGACACCACTTTTAACACTTCTGAAACAGGCTCGGGCATATGGGCTTGGACTGGTTCTTTCAACTCAAAATCCAGTAGATTTAGACTATAAGGCTCTTTCAAATGCCGGGACATGGTTTATTGGCAGACTTCAGACAGATCAGGATAAAGAAAGGGTGCTTTCGGGGTTAGAAGGAGCTTCCGGAGGAGGCGGTTTTGACAAAAAAAAGACGGATAAAATTTTGTCGGGGCTTGGTAAACGTATCTTTTATCTTCACAGTGTAAATCAAGATGAACCCGCTATTTTCAGCACCAGGTGGACGCTTTCTTATTTGGCTGGACCTCTTACAAGAGAGCAGATTTCAACATTGCCAAACAATAAAGTCATAGCTGAAAGCGTGACTCCTATTGCGCCGGTGAAGGTTGAAGAATTAAAAATCAGTCAGACTGATGAGCAGAAAGCAATTCAGATTAATGCGCATAATGATGATCAGGCAACTATCTCAAAGGACGATACGACGACAGCATCAGCTCCAATGATTAGCCCTAAAATCAAACAGGTATATATTCCAGCGACTGAAAACAATCAGGGCAAACTGATTTATGAACCCGCCGTTATTGGAATGGCGGATGTGATGTTCAGCAGTTCTAAATACGGGGTTTCAATATCAAAAAACTGTACGTTGGTTTCACCGATTCATGAAGGACCATTGCCGCTTGACTGGCGGGAAGGAAAATTAATAAACATAGACGTAAGGTCTATAGGTGATAAACCTGTTGCAGGGGCAACCTATATGAATTACCCGTCAGCGGCAGCAAATGCAGGAAACTATGATAAATGGGAAAAACTTTTCACGCAATTTATTCGAACGGATTTTAGTTTGAAGTTGTTTTTCAGCCCAATATTTAAAGTTGTATCGGAGGCAGATGAAGACGAAAGGGATTTCCGTATTCGATTGCAGCATCTGGCACATGAACATCGGGACGACGAAATAGAGATTTTAAAGAGCAAATATAAACCTAAAATTGATGTTTTAGAGAATCGACAAAGAAGGGCAAAGCAGGCTGTGGAGAATCAAAGCTCCATGGCGACTCAAAAGAAAATGGAGGCTGCTGTTTCGGCTGGAACGGCCATTTTAGGAGCATTTTTTGGTCGAAAAAGTATTAGCGCAACATCGATTTCAAGAGTTGGAACGGCAGTAAGAAGTACAGGCCGAGCCATGAAAAGTGGGGAAGGAATAGCCCAATCTCAGGAAACCCTGGAGTCTGTTGAAATGCAGCTTCAAGAACTTTTAAATGAGCTGGAGCAGAAGGTGGATGAATTATCTGCGAAATTCAGTAATTTAGATGAAAAATTAGAGGAAGTTGACGTCAGAGCAGCCAGTGGGAACATTACGGTTCATTTTGTTGGATTGGCATGGACCCCTCGAA
>JAENWI010000352.1 GCA_016650115.1 Peptostreptococcaceae bacterium
ACTCAGAGGGATTGAAATCCTTGGACTTTCAGTAATCGATGCAGACACCAGATTAAGTTTTCATTTGGATGCTATACAAACGCCTCCAACAAACTGTCTTCAGGATAACGACCTGTCGTTAATCGATTGGTATGCGGGGGTTATCAACAAATACATGAAACACATATTATCCATTACCAAATATGTTGTTGCAGATGCGTATTTCTCCAAGAAAAACTTTGTCGAAAAGATACTGGGATGCTCCCTCCATTTGGTAAGCAAACTTCGGGAGGATGCGAACTTATCTTACCTTTCGATAAAACCTAAAACCGGAAAAAGAGGCCGACCAGCAAAATATGGAGAAAAAATCGATTTCAAGAAACTAAATTATGAACACTTCAATCAGGTGGTGAACGACAAAGGAATAACGGCACACTCTGCCATTGTATACTCCAAGTCTCTTGAAAGGAATATCTTGCTGGTTGTAGAACTGTTCCAATTGAAAGGGAAAACAATTTACAGGCTTTTATTTTCAACCGATACCTCGCAAGCCCCAATTGATGTGATCGATATTTATCACACCCGCTTTCAAATAGAATTTGGATTCAGGGATGCCAAGCAATTTGCCGGACTTGAAAATTCACAGGCAAGAAGTGGAAATAAACTTAATTTTCATTTCAATGCGGCCTTAACAACGGTAAATATTGCCAAGATAATGCAACTGAGTAATCCTGAAACAAGGGAAAACTCATTCTCTATGGCAACATACAAGATGCTGTTTCATAATACGTTGTTGTTATCCAGATTTTTTCGCCTATTCGCTATTAAACCGAACTCAATCAAAAATCGTCAACATGTCAATGAACTATTGTATTTCGGCACTATGGCCGCTTAAATATTATTACTTTTTGAACGAACTATTGAATTATTATAAAATTTAAATATAAAAAATATTTGTGAAAGAACAGCAAATCAATCAACTGGTTTATTTTCTCTTCTTTACATCTCCGTCTATATCTTAAAAACTCTTGAAATTATCATTGTAAATAACGGTTTTCTCTCAAAACCGATTCCGTATCAAATGGTGAAAATGTGTCACCGCCCAATAAATCAATGAATTCTGTGTCAAACTGCTAAATTCTCTCAAAAAGCGAAAACCAGTCAAACCCCGAAAGCCTAAAACCCATTTTTCAAAAGGCATATTACTGAAAAACAGTTGGTCAAAAGCTCTGAATAGCCTACCGTATCTGGGATTATAGAAAGTTTGATGAACTTAGTTTCATCAAACTTTTTATGTTTATGAGAAAATCAAAAAAAAAAACGTTGTTGGGCGTGTGGTTATACCGATGTGATATTTTGGGGGAAACGCGACGGAAAGCAACGGTTTAAATGTAAAAGATGGGCATTCTTTTCACTGATAATCGTCCGGAACAAAGGATTCAAAACAGATTTGTTTGGTTTCGTAAATGAATCCTGGAGCGCCAGACTTATCAAACCCTGAGTAGGGATAGTGGATTATGTCGCGATACACTTCAGCGAACTTTTTATACGTTGTTGGAACAATCTCCCAGTATCAGGATAATTAAACGGGCTCATGTCAATTTACGCTTGGATGCTACCTATTTTGCCAAGTTTTGCCTGGTATGTTATCAGGACGATTTAGATGGATATACCCAGTTGCTTCG
>JAENWI010000434.1 GCA_016650115.1 Peptostreptococcaceae bacterium
ACACTCGCTTGATCTGCCTAGCATTAAGAAGCATGACATGCCGCCCGATGGTTGTAAAAACGTGTTCTACCTCGTAGTTGTCGAAGGACACCTGCAGGGGAAGAATGTTTTCCAGCAGTTCCCGAAGTTTTGGAATGTTCCACTGCTTATTGCCGAGGTCGTAGATCAGCTGACCAACAGTCTCCTCAGGGTTGACCTTGAAAACTTCATAAAAAGAACGGCTTACCTTGACCACTCTCAGATCCTGATCAAGGGCGATTAGGGGTTCCCTGATGGTATTGATGAGGCTTTCGGCAAATTCCTGGGAGTTGATGTGCGATTTTCCATTATATTTTCCCAATATTGAACTCCTTTTCAGTATAATATGCTTTCGTAACAAAAGAATCTACTTGTATCCTATCAAACTAGTAATAATTCAACCTTGAAGGTATGACTATCGTCTTCGACGAAGAGGTGTTCTCCATTTTGTAGCCGTTTATCGAGTATCAGGTAGATCCGCAGGGCTTTTTTAATAACCGCGGTCTTGGTCATTTCACTTTTCAAAACTAAAAGCTCCAGAGACTCCATTTCCTCTTTCGTAAGATTGAGAGTCATCGTCCTTTTCTCTGCCATATTCTACCTTCTTTGATATTAAAGTACAATAATTTTCAGTCAATTGCAATAAACCATATGTATTTTATAGCATTTTATAGCTATACAATATGTATTCAGAACGAGATTTTACAACAAAAGGCCTCATACGGCCTATCGGCATTGAAATCGACGGGGAGGCAGCCAGATCACTGGGGTCTGCTTTGTGTCTGTATTCGTTGTATCTCAAGGGAAAAGCTGTTCAGATCTGTAGAACCAGATGGGAGGGGGGAGAAAATCCAGGGCGATTACTATCCCTGAAGTAAGGGTTTAAGGGGAATATTTATTAATATATACTGATTGGCTAAAAATCATGTAATAATAATTGACAATTTAGCTATTAGTAGTGTATTGTGGTTTTTAGAGGTAATTTATGAAATATTTTCCAAAAAAAATGATAGGGATGGCCGGGGTTATATTGGCTGCTTTCCTTGCTGTCGGATGTAGCCAACAAATCCAACCAAACGGTAATTCACGATCGATCCCTCCCATACCTAGTACTATTACTATACCTACTACTATGGATAAGGCTTCGAACTTTGCTGTTTACGGCGGAGGAGCCGGGATCACAAACACCGGTCTCAACACACAGATCCTTGGTGACGCCGGTACGACTGGCGCTTCAACCATGATCACCGGTTTCCACAGCCCTTCCTACTCCTATACTGAAACTCCCCTCAACGTCGGAGCCATCAGT
>JAENWI010000368.1 GCA_016650115.1 Peptostreptococcaceae bacterium
CAAAACAAACAACACATTCAATATATTACTTCCAATAACATTACCAACGGCTATGCCCTCTTCCTTTTTTGAAAGTGCAATTAGGCATGTTGTTAATTCAGGAAGCGATGTGCCTAAGGCTACAATTGTCAGCCCAATAAACTCTTCGCTCAAACCAAGGGTATGGGCAATTTGAACAGCACTGTTTACCGCTAGACTTGCACCCCCTATGAGTCCTGCCAAGCCTAGAAAAAGTAAAATCAGCAGCTTGGGCTTGGAGTCATTTTTTGGTGCCGCCACATGCAAATGAAATTTTAAACCAACAATTTTGCGAGTTTCTTTTTCCTCAGGCATTTCTTCATATAATACATCATCCTGTTTTTCAACATAATGGAAAATCTCATCTTCGAAAGCCATAATATTTTTATCATTTCCAGAATGTTTCTTAAACTTCATATAAACATATCCCAAAAATATAAACATACCAGCCAAAAGTATCCCAGCCTCTACCCTTGACAACGTATATGCAGTAAAAATCATAATTACAAGGCATATTTGAACAAATATTGAAATCAACATTTCCCTTCTAGGAATAAGAGCGTCCACTTTAAGTGAAAAAATCATCGCTGTAATACCAAGAACAACGGTAATATTTACTATACTGCTCCCGACAACATCTCCCATCGTGATAAGATTAGTGCCTTGAATTCCCGAATAAACTCCGATCGCCGCTTCCGGCGCGCTTGTTCCGATCGCTACAATGAGAAGCCCTACAATAAAGGAAGGAACTTTTAAAAGTTTCGCCAACCTGGAAGCTGATTCAACCAAAACATCTGCCCCTTTTACCAAAATGAGTAGCCCAATACCCAATGTTAAATAATTCATATGAAACTTCTCCTTACTCTTAGGTCCACTTTTGCAGCTGCCACCATATGGAGAAAAATCAGCAATCCGGCTGTCCCCACCCCTATATAATACCACATTCCTATGTTAAGCGGTATTATAGGAAGAATGTTCTGAGACGCTTCTCCTGCCTAGTTTGAAAACAGAAGCGATTCTCCCGTTTGGTATGAAAACAAAGATGATTCTCCCGTTTGGTTAACCTTTTGCCGGTGAATAAATGCCAAGTATGCCTAGACTTTTTAACGCTTGCAATCTTTTCAACACTTGTGTGCTCTTTTTCATGAAAAAAGGCATACCAAAGGAATGTCTTTTTTGAATTGGTGCGCGCGGAGGGGCTTGAACCCCCACAGTCGCTCGCTAGATTCTAAGTCAAATTTTGATGGTTTCATTTAGTATTATCCCATATTTATTAGTACCGTTAAATTCATTGCGATTTCAATATTTTAGTGGTTTTTAATCGGTAAAATTATACATCGCTTATTTACTAATACTTACATTTTAATGAAGAAGTCTTAGAAGTTTTGCAGCTCATCTCACCTAATAAGCATTCTACCTGAGGATGAAATTGATATCAAAAACTGTATCGACAGAATTCATTATATGGAGCCCTCTTATCAAGCCCAAGTGGATATGAGAGAAATTTTCTTAGAACGCCTGCAGGCAAAGGTAAAATGGAAAGTGAACTGATTTTCAAACAAAATC
>JAENWI010000419.1 GCA_016650115.1 Peptostreptococcaceae bacterium
CAGGCGTATTCCCCCATAAGCATTCCACGTGCGATTTCACAGTAACGGTAAAGCGTTTCAAGAGGAACAACATCAACATTCGCAGCAATTTGGAAGACGCTGTCAGCTGAAGTATAAACAATTGGCTTTCCTGTTTTCTCATGCTCCGGGCCTAAATGCTCGATGATTTCCGTTCCAGAAGCGGCATAATTTCCTAGCGTTTCAATACCAATCGCTTCTTCGAACCGGTCCATGAAAATCTTTGGGAATCCATTCGGATAAGTTTTAAACGGTGTTTCAGTTAAAATTCCACCTATTTCCCAATGTCCTGTTATAGTATCTTTCCCTCTTGACTTTTCTTCTAATCTTCCAAAAGAGCCTTGAGGATTTTCTATAGCAAGCCTGCCGTTTGCTGCGGAATCTATATTACAAAATCCCAGTTTCTGAAGATTGGGTATTTTAAAGTTTGGCATATGATCTACAATATGACCAAAGGTATCTGCCCCCAAGTCTCCATATTTTTCCGCGTCTTTTAGTTCTCCGATACCCAGACTGTCCAACACTATTAAGATAACTCTTTTCATCGTTGTCTCCTCCTAACCCCAAATCAGCAGTGGCTCACATTTAAGCTTGTCCAATGAAACAAGCCTGTATTCCACCCCATTTAAAATGGACTCTAATCCATTTGAATAAGCTTCTTTTCCATGTAGGTGACCGTATATAACTTTTTTTACCCCATATTCAGTAAATAAATCAGTAAATCCAGATCCTTGCAGTTTATCATTGGTTGGTGGGAAGTGAAGCGCTCCTATAATATCGGTATGACCCGCCTTATGTGCCTCTTCTAATGAAAATCTCAGTCTGAGTAATTCTCTTTTATAAATTTTTTCGTCATGTGTCGTAAAATCATTATCCCCCGGGCAAATCCAGCCGCGGGTACCGCAAATAGCAAGTTCTCCAACTAGAAAGTAATTGTTTTGTATGAAAAATATCTTTTCGTAAAGCTTGTTTAATTTATTGATTGAAGTCCACCACAGATCGTGATTCCCTTTGATTAATACCTTCATACCCGGTAATGCATCAAGCCAATCAAGATCGGCCACTGCTTCTTCCATTCTAAGCCCCCAGGAAAGATCCCCAGTTAGAATGACAGTATCTTCTTCTGATACTGTTTGTTTCCAGTTTGCTTTTGTCCTTTCTGCATGATTGACCCATTCCGGACCGAACATATCCATAGGTTTCTCGATCCCCTCAGAAAAGGACAGATGTAAGTCTCCAATTGCATAGATACTCATATTTTCACTCTTCCTCAATCCCGATTGAAAGCGGGTCTTCCTCAATGTCCTGAGGTTCAATATCAAGCAAAATTTCGCTTTCATTCTCTGC
>JAENWI010000341.1 GCA_016650115.1 Peptostreptococcaceae bacterium
TAACTGGTTCTGAAAAAGAAAGTATTACTAAAGTTTCTCTAGATAAAAAAATAAACAAAGGTACAATATATAAATGGATAAAAGAAGCCGAGGTAAAAGAAGGAATAAAGATTTTAAGGCTAAATGGTGATTGGACAACAGAGGAAAAGTTTCATATGGTTCTTGAGTCAGCAACTTTAAGCGAGCAAGACTTTGGAGAATACTGTCGAAGAAAGGGTATCTACACCGATGATATAAAATCATGGAAATCACAATGCATTAATGCAAACAACGGCAGCATCGAAGATCCTAAAAAATTAAAAAATGAACTAAAAGAAGAAAGAGATAAAGTTAGAAAAATTGAAAAAGAACTTAGATTCAAAGAAAAAGCTTTAGCCGAGACCGCGGCACTTTTAGTGCTAAGAAAAAACGTTCATGCGATTTGGGGGGACCAAGAGGAAGACTAATCAGTGCCTCAGATCGCATTAAAGCTTTAGAACTGATTGATGAAGCAGTACAAGCTGGGGCTCGATTGAGCCCATGCTGCAATGAAGTTGGAATATCGACTAGGACTTATGAACGCTGGTCACTAACGCCTGAATCCACGGAAGATAAACGGCCCCTAGCACATAGAAAGCCACCTAAAAATAAACTTAGTGATGAAGAAACATCTGAGATTCTCCGAGTTGTTAATAGCCATGACTACGCCGATTTAGTTCCTGCACAAATAGTGCCAAAGCTGGCTGATCAGGGGATTTATATTGCTTCAGAATCTACGATTCACAGAATACTTAAAGAAGAAAAACAAAACACTCATAGGGCCAAAACAAAGGCACCTATAAAAAGAGTTCCGCCTACTCACATAGCAACCGCACGAAACCAAGTTTGGACGTGGGATATCACATGGCTAGATGGCTCTGTGAAAGGTCTATACTTTAAGCTCTACTTGATACTAGATATGTTCAGCCGCATGATTGTTGGTTATGAAGTTTGGGAAACAGAGAATTCAGGTTATGCCAAAATCCTTGTTAAACGTGCTCTCCTTGCCCAGAAAATATCTGGTAAACCTCTTATACTTCACTCTGATAATGGAAGCCCTATGAAGGCTGCAACTTTCCTTGCCACGTTAGAGAAACTAGGGGTTCAAAGTTCCTTCTCAAGGCCTAGAGTCAGCAACGACAACCCTTATTCAGAATCATTATTCAAGACAATGAAGTATATACCCTCATTCCCTAATGGTGGGTTTGCAGACATTTCAGACGCACGGGAGTGGGTAACTAGGTTTGTCTACTGGTACAACCATGTTCACATGCATAGTGGAATTAAATATTTGACACCATACCAGCGTCATTATAATTTGGACAAAAACATTATAGAGAATAGAAAAAAAGTGTATACAAGGGCAAAAGAAAAGAATCCTGAAAGGTGGAGTAGAAAAACCAGAAATTGGGATTTACCAGAATATGTTTCGTTGAATCCGATAAAGGAAGAAGAACTTCTTATTATAGAAAAGGCATCGTCATAAAAGGTTGAAAATGAAAATTGCGACAACTATGTTGACAAACTCCGTAACGGTTATGAAAAAAGTCGTTCACGCCTTAAATGGCGCTGCGCTTTAGTTTTAAAACAGGTTGATAGTTGCTCTTGTTGTGAACAGTGATCGCCTTGACCCTACGGGC
>JAENWI010000305.1 GCA_016650115.1 Peptostreptococcaceae bacterium
CCAAAAATATGGAATTTTGCCGGTTGATTACCATCATATTATAATATTTGACCATATGGTAGTCTTCTTTACTCAGTTTTAACACATTCATAAAATCTTCATTTTCTTCCAGAAGAACTTTGGAAATTAAGGTTTTTATTGAAATGGGAGCAAAGAAAGGATTGCTCCCAAGTCCTGAAAGCATCCCAATCGCAGGGGAACTCGCGTCCATGGGATTCAGTATGCAAAGATACATTCTTTCAGTCGTATTTGTCTGATTGGTGAGATACATATGTGTAATGGTATCATATGGCTTAATAGATCCTGTAAAAATATATTGACATTTATCGGGGCAATCAAAGGATTCCAGGCCATGATACATAATAACATGAATGTCGGAAGCATCTTCACGTGAAGGTGTGAGATGGATTAATGCCCTAATGATTTTTTTCGTCCTACCATCATAGTAATACAGGTAGTAAGTATGTTTGTTGAAATAGGAGTTTTCAGGCAAAGCCTCCGGCTTGATATTTGGAGACCGGTAATCAATAAGATTTACAAATTCCATTTCAAGAGCATCTGCAATATCAAGTAATGTTTCAATATCAATCGTTATTAATCCATTTTCATATTTTGACAGGGTTGCTTTGCTTTTATTAATGATTTTCGAAAATTGTTCTATGGTAAATCCTCTGCTTTTTCGACATTTTTTTATCCGTTGCCCAACGTGTTGAGAAATTGCACTCATAATGATTTACTCCTGATTCTAAAGGATAACTATGTTCTGATTAAACAAAAACAAAGATATTTATATTGTAATTTAAAACAAAAATATAGTCAATAAAAAGTTTCGTGATAAGAAAACTGTTGTTTATGATAGTTTGTATATTTTTTAACTATAAATAAATTAAAGGAAAAGGAAGTGACTTAATTGGTTAAAGGAAAGTTAATAATGAGAACAGACAGATGCAAAGGCTGCGAGCTATGTGTGGCAGCATGTCCAAAGAAAATACTAAAGCTGGATGAAGTATTTGTTAACAAAAAAGGATATCATCCAATATCCATCACTAACGAGGATGAATGCATCGGATGCGCAAACTGTGCATTAATGTGCCCTGATGGTGTTATTAACGTTTACAGAGTAGGAGAGTAAAAAAGATGACTGAGAAGAAACTAATGAAGGGTAATGAAGCCTTCGCTAAAGCCGCTTTAAATGCAGGCTGTAGATATTACTTTGGTTACCCGATTACACCACAAAATGAAATACCGGAATATATGTCGCGAGAGCTGGATAAGGTAGGCGGAGCATTTATTCAGGCAGAAAGTGAACTGGCTGCAATTAATATGGCTTACGGTGCAGCAGCAGCAGGTGGCCGAGTAATGATCTCATCCTCATCACCGGGAATTGCGTTGATGCAGGAGGGGATTTCGCTGCTTGCTTCCGTGCAGCTCCCAGTAGTTATTCTTAACATTATGAGAGGCGGACCTGGTATCGGGTCCATTCAGCCCGGACAGGCCGATTACAATCAGGTGACAAGAGGTGGAGGAAATGGCGACTATCATTGCATCGTTTATGCGCCAAGTTCAATTCAGGAAACGATGGATATGATTACAAAAGCTTTTGAGGTTGCAGATGAATACAGAAACCCTGTTATCATTGCTGCAGACGGCATGCTTGGACAGATGATGGAACCCGTTATTATTCCTGAAGCAAAAACTGCTTTGACGGAGGAAGAAATTCCGACAGCCAAGCCATGGGCATTGACTGGACATAAGAATAAAAGAGAACGGACAGCCATTAACTCGGTATGGCTGGAGCAGGAACTTCTAGAGGATTATATAAATGGGTACTGGCCTAAGTATATCAAGGCTGAAAAAGAACTTGCGGATTATGAAGCAGTTAATCTTGGTGAGGCTGAAACAGTATTTGTTGCCTTTGGTTC
>JAENWI010000239.1 GCA_016650115.1 Peptostreptococcaceae bacterium
GCTGATTGTAGCTGACCCGAAACGAATTCCACTGGCTGAAGATGCTGACATTTATCTTCAGATGAACCCGGGAACGAGCGTAGCCCTGACAAACGGCATGCTCCACGTAATATTCAAGGAGGGGCTTGAGGATAAGGAATACATCAGGAAACACACGGTTGGTGTTGAAGAACTAAAAGCAACTGTTACAAAATATACACCCGAATATACAGGAGAAATCTGCGGGCTTGATCCCGAAGATATTACAGAGGCTGCTAGGATGTATGCAACGGCTGCAAGCTCTTATATAGCCTATGCCATGGGTATTACACAGCATATTAACGGGACACAGAATGTAATAAGCATGTCAAACCTTGCGATGGTTACCGGAAACATAGGCAAAACAGGAGCAGGAGTGAACCCTTTGAGAGGGCAGAACAATGTTCAGGGAGCTTGTGATATGGGAGCGCTTCCCGGGGATTATCCCGGATACCAGAAGGTGACCAGTCAAGTTTCAAAAGAAAAGTTTGAGAAAGCCTGGAGAGTGAATCTTCCCGATAATGCCGGACTTACCGTTACCACTGTTCCGGAGGAGATATTACATGATAAGGTGAAACTGTTATATATTATGGGAGAGAACCCGATTGTTTCTGATCCGGATACCCGCCACATGGAGAAGGCGTTAGACAAGGCATTCGTCATTGTTCAGGACATTTTTTTAAATGAAACGACTGAATTTGCGGACATCATCTTGCCTTCAACATGCTTTGCTGAAACAGAAGGCACCTTCACGAATACGGAAAGACGGGTGCAGAGAGTTCGAAAGGCAGTCGAACCAAAAGGCGAGTCAAGAGAAGACTGGCAGATACTAGCTGACATTATGAATAGAATCGGTTATCAATGCACCTATACCAGTGCCAGGGATATCTACGACGAAATGCGGGAGTTGACCCCAAGCTATAAAGGTATTACTTATGAGAGGATAGAGGATGAAGGGCTATGCTGGCCATGCCCGGCAGAAGACCACCCTGGGACACCTGTATTGCACATGGATGGTCCCGTAATAGGGAAAGGCGTACTTGTATCAGTTGAGCACAATCCTTCTGCAGAAACGATGCTGGCGGACTATCCGATTGTACTTATGACTGGTAGAGTTTTAGAGCATTATCATACGAGGACCATGACGAAACTGACCCATCAGATTGATGAGAAATATCCTGAAAATTATATCGAAATAAGCCTGGAAGATGCGGAAAAGCTGGGAATAAATAATGGAGACAAGGTTCGCGTCGCTTCCTTGCGTGGGGAAATTCAGACCACAGCAGTCCTTTCTACAGGGCTCAAGGCTGGAACTGCCTTTATGCCATTCCATTTTGGAGAAGGCGCAAATATTCTGACGGATGCAGAAACATTGGATCCCACCAGCAAAATCCCCGGTTTCAAACAGACCGGGATCAATATAAGCCCAATATAAGCATCCGACATTGGGCTTGAAGCCCATTCTAGGCTGCCTATATTGGGCTTCAAGCCTGTTATTCAGGCCCAAAAGGCCTCAACACATTGAAATTACAATGGAAAACACCTGTGGATTGTTATCCACAGGTGTTTTGTGGTAAAATAGCTTATAAGAGGTATCGAAATAGGAGCTTACTTAAAACTAATTAAATAATTATCGCTTTATATTAAATAATTATCACTTTATATTAAATAATTATCGCTTTATATTAAATAATTATCACTTTGTTAGGAGGGAAAACAAATGTTTAATGTGATTTATGTATTACCTATCGTAATTATTTTGTGTGCTGTTTTATTTGTTGCGGGGATTCGGATTGTACGACCGACCCATCGAGGACTAATCGAAACATTTGGCAAATACACCAAATTTGCTTTGCCTGGTTTTCACTGGATTATACCAGTTGTCCAAAGGCTTTACCAGATAAATACAACAGAGCAGATGGTCAATGCTGAGCCGCAGGTTATTATCACTAATGACAACCTGAATGCAACGGTAGATGCTCAGGTGTATTTTAAGATCAATACGGATGAGCAGAATGTCAAGAACTCAACATATAATGTAAATAACTATCAGATTCAGATTGTAGCATTGGCACGAACGACACTCAGAAATATCATTGGTACATTGTCTTTGAGATCGGCAAATAGTGAAAGAGGCAGGATTAACAATGATCTGCTTGCGACACTTAAGAATGAAACTCAAAGCTGGGGTATCGATATTATGAGAACTGAGTTGAAAGAAATCGACCCGCCAAAAGATGTTCAGGAAACGATGAATAAGGTGGTAAAAGCTGAAAATGAAAAGATTGCAGCGATTGACTTTGCTACAGCAGCTGAAACAACAGCTGATGGAATCAAGCGAGCTGAAATCAAGAAGGCGGAAGGAATTAAACAGGCTAAAATTCTTGCGGCAGAAGGTGAAGCGCAAGCTATCAGATTGGTGAACGAGGCTGCAGATATGTATTTTGTAGGAAATGCTCAGCTTTTGAGAAAACTGGAGGCTGTTGAAACATCCTTGAAGAACAATGCGAAAGTTATTATTCCTGCCGAATCGGAACTGGTCAATGTAATCGGCGAGCTGGCAGGGGTGCTTCCACTGCCA
>JAENWI010000087.1 GCA_016650115.1 Peptostreptococcaceae bacterium
GAGAGAGGATATGTATATATTGCCCAACCTCCTTTATATCAGGTGAAAAAGGGAAAAGAAGTATATTACACCTATAATGAAAAGGAACAGGATAAACTTCTTTTACAAATCAGTGAAGGAAGCGGAAAACTTGATATACAAAGGTACAAGGGTCTTGGTGAAATGGATGCCGGGCAACTTTGGGACACAACAATGGACTTCACTAACAGAAGTTTGATTCAGGTAACCCTTGATGATGTAACAACTGCGGATGAAACCTTCACCATGTTAATGGGTGACAAGGTTCCACCAAGAAGGCAGTTTATTGAAGAAAATGCAAAATATGTTAAAAATTTAGACGTATAGAAGGAGGCTCGAAATGACTATAAATTTATTAGAAGATACTAAAATTGTTCAACAAGAAATTCATGACGAGATGAAAAATTCCTATATTGACTATGCGATGAGTGTAATAGTAGGCAGAGCCCTTCCCGATGTGAGAGATGGCTTAAAACCGGTTCACAGAAGAATTCTTTTTGGTATGAGTGAATTGGGATTAACACCAGATAAAGCGTTTAAAAAATCAGCGCGTATTGTCGGTGATGTTTTAGGTAAATATCATCCCCATGGAGACACGTCAGTTTATGATGCAATGGTACGTATGGCTCAAGACTTTTCTATCAGGTATATGTTGGTTGATGGCCACGGTAACTTTGGTTCGGTAGATGGCGATGGAGCAGCTGCAATGCGTTATACAGAAGCACGTATGACACCGCTGGCATTACAGATGTTAAGGGATATTGATAAAGAAACTGTAGATTTTATTCCAAACTTTGATGGCGACGAAAAAGAACCTTCTGTACTGCCTGCAAGATATCCGAATTTACTTGTGAACGGTTCAAACGGTATTGCTGTTGGTATGGCAACGTCTATTCCTCCACATAATCTGGGTGAAGTAATAGATGCGGCTGTCAAATTGATTGATGATGAAAATTGTACGGTAGAAGATCTTATTAAAATAGTAAAAGGTCCTGATTTTCCAACTGGTGCAACAATTCTTGGAAAAAACAGTGCAAAAGAGGCTTATAGAACTGGCCAGGGTAAAGTTGTCGTTCGTGCTCAGGTGGAAATTGAAGAAACCAACAAGGGAAGACAGCAGATAATAGTCACAGAAATACCTTACCAGGTAAATAAATCAAGGCTTATTGAAAAAATAGCCGATTTAGTTAAAGACAAAAAAATAGATAGTATTTCAGATATTAGAGATGAATCTAACAGAAATGGCATGCGTATTGTTATTGAACTGAAAAAGGATGCAAATGCTCAGATTACACTGAACAGACTATATAAGCACACGCAAATGCAGGATAGCTACAGTATGATTATGATTGCTTTGGTAAATGGAGAACCAAAACTTCTTAACCTTTATCAAATTTTGGATGAGTATTTGAAGCATCAGAAGAGCGTTGTAACTAGAAGAACACAATATGACCTTAGAAAAGCAGCAGCAAGAGCCCATATTTTAGAAGGACTGAGAATTGCACTTGATAATATTGAAGAAATTATTAAGATAATCAGATCAAGCTACAATGACGCCAAAGTTAAATTAATGGAGCGTTTCGGTCTTTCTGAAATTCAGACGCAGGCAATTTTAGACATGAGACTTGCCAGACTTCAAGGACTGGAAAGAGAAAAAATCGAGAACGAGTTTAATGAATTGATGAAGCAGATTAAATATTTCAATGAGCTTCTGTCTGACGTTAATCTTCTTATGGCAGTTGTGAAAGAAGAACTTCTTGAGGTCAGAAAAAAATATGCTGATGGCAGAAGAACAAAGATCGTTGCCGATATGACGGATATTGATGAAGAAGATCTTATCGAGGAGGAGCAGGTTGCAATAACACTGACTCATCTTGGTTACATAAAAAGAATTTCAATCTCCGCCTACAAGACGCAAAAAAGAGGCGGTAAGGGTATTACGGGATTAACCACAAGAGACAATGATTTTGTGAGACATATGTTAATGACCTCGACCCACGATTATCTGATGTTCTTTACCAATACGGGTAAAGCGCATAAAATTAAGGCTTATGAAATTCCTGAAGCAGGAAGAACTGCTAAGGGAACGCCTGCTGTTAATTTCCTGAATTTAATGCAGAGAGAAAGAATTACAGCTGTGATCCCAATTAGAGAGTTTGCTGAAGACAAATTCCTGATAGCTGTAACGAAGCATGGAACAATTAAGAAAACGCCACTTTCTCAATTTGACACAAACAGGAAAGCCGGATTAATTGCAATCAACCTGAAAGAGGGAGATGAATTAATTGGAATCAATCAGACTACAGGCAGCAACAATGTAATTATTGTTACAAAGCATGGTAAATGTATCTGCTTCTCCGAAGAAGATGTTCGAAGCATGGGAAGAATTGCCGGCGGAGTAAGAGCTATTAAGCTTGAAAAGGGAGATGAAGTTGTCTCAATGGAACTTGTTGAACCAGGTGAAGAACTGCTGGTTGTTACTAAAAACGGGTATGGCAAGAGAACTGCTGTTGAAGATTATAAAGTTCAGGTTCGAGGAGGCAAAGGCCTTTTAACTTATGATAAGGCCAAGTTCAAAAAGACTGGAGAACTTGTAGGTGCAATGGTTGTAAATGAAGAAGATGAAATATTACTGATTAATTCAGATGGTATTATTATTAGAATTAGAGCTGGTGACGTTTCAAGACTTGGCCGAGCGACTCAAGGCGTGAAAATAATGAGAGTTGATGTAGACTCTAATATTATAACCTTAGCTAAGGTAATTAAAGAGGACGTGGAAGATTTGTTCGCTGAAATAAGTGATGAAAATAATGGAAAATCTTCAGAAACGAAAAAGGCGGATATTGACCAGTTGGAGATAATTACAGAGTAAAGGAGAAAATGATGGGAGATTTATTAAAATTTTCAATCCCAGGTAAACCGGAATATGTTAAAATGGTTCGAATTTCAATAGCCTCGCTAGCCAGCAACGCTGGTTTTAATGTAGAAGCAATAGATGATATTAAAGTGGCTGTAGGTGAAGCTTGTAAATTTGTAACATGCCACGGTTATAACGGATGGAGCAACAGGTATGAGGTTATCTGTGAAATTAAAGATGATAAAATAATTATTGACGTTGAGGATAGTAGTGAAGGGCATAATATAATGAAAAATATTAAGCCTTGTTCAAATTGTCCCGGTGAAGGTGATCTAGGTGTTTTTATTATTGAAACATTAATGGATAACGTTGAAATTCAAGAAAAAGCAGATGGATGCAAATGTGTAAAAATGGTGAAAAATAAATGACCAATCAAGAATTATTTAAACAATATGTTGAGACAAAAGACATTGAGCTTAGAAATGCTTTGGTTGAAAGCTATTTATATATGGTGGATATTTTAATCAGAAAATATCTGAACAAGGGTGTTGACTATGATGACCTGTATCAGGTTGGAGCAATGGCCCTGGTTTCAGCTGTCGACAGATTTGATCCAAGCAAAGGCTTTGAGTTTTCAAGTTTTGCTACACCTACAATACTTGGTGAAATAAAAAGATATTTTCGAGATAAAGAGTGGGGAGTGAAAGTTCCAAGAAGATTAAAAGAATTGAGCGCAAAGGTTCCAGCAGCAAAAGAGCATCTTTTTGGACAATTTCAAAGAGTGCCGACAGTAGCTGAAATTGCCGAGTATTTAGGAAATACTGAGGAACAGATTCTTGAAGCAATGGAAGGTGGAAGGGCCTATAATTCTTATTCTCTGAATCAAACTTTTGATGAGGCTGGTGAAGTTGGAGAGAACCCCATATTGGAAAGATACGCGGCCATAGATGAAACAGGTTATGACAGTGTGGAGTATGGTGAAATAATTAATATAGTATTAAAAAAACTTTCGGAAAGCGAAAAGTATATTTTCCAAAAGCGATATATACAAAACAAAACACAAACACAGATTGCCCAGGAGCTAGGCGTTTCTCAAATGACAGTATCTCGGGGCGAAAAAAATATAAAGAAAAAATTTAATGAAGAATTGCAAAAGTAGGAGGAAAGATGAAAAGAGTTTTTTCGGGAGTGCAGCCCACAGGAAACATACATATTGGCAATTACCTGGGGGCGCTTAGACAATTTGTTGAATTGCAAAATGATAATGATTGCGTTTACTGCATCGTTGATATGCATTCAATAACTGTACCGCAAAATTCTAAGGAACTGAGGAAGCATACGCTTGACGTGGCAGCCCTTTATCTTGCGGTGGGTTTAGACCCTGAAAAGGCAATAATATTTGTGCAGTCGGACGTTCCTGGCCACTCAGAGCTGGCTTGGGTATTGATGTGCAACTCCTATACAGGAGAACTTTCCAGAATGACTCAATTTAAAGATAAAAATAAAGGAAAAGAATCTGCACCCGCAGGCCTTTTAACATATCCAATATTAATGGCCGCAGATATTTTACTGTATGACACAGATATTGTCCCTGTTGGAAATGATCAAAAACAGCACATTGAACTTTGCAGGGATATTGCAATCAGAGTTAATAATAAGTATGGTAAAACATTCGTAGTTCCTGAGGGAAGATTCTTAAAAGAGGGTGCCAGAATAATGGCACTGGACGATCCTACCAATAAAATGAGCAAGAGCGCTGAGAATGCCTATAGCAGAATTTCTCTTTTAGATGATGAAAAAACAATAAAAAAAGCGATCATGAAAGCAACCACAGATTCAGATGGGATTATTAAGTATGACCTTGAAAATAAACCAGGAGTTAGTAATTTGCTTAATATTTACAGCTCGTTTTCGGGGATGCCTGTAAAGGATATTGAGAAGAAATATGAAGGTTGTGGATACGGTGAATTTAAAAAGGATTTGGTTCAGGTGACGGTTGAAGCATTAAGGCCAATTCGAGAAAGATATGAAGAAATAAGGAATTCTGATGAATTAGTAGAGATATTGAAGGATGGGGCTAAAAGAGCAAATTTGATTTCCCAAAGAACAATGGTAAAAGTAAAAGAAAGCTTCGGTTTAGGAATTTAGCATAATAGAAAAATAAAAAATGAGTATAAGAAATGTGTTCTGGGAAACATATTTCCGAATGCTCATTTTTTTGCATTGAATAGAGAGACAAAATAGAGTTATCCACAGATAGCCTGTGGATAACTCTATTTAGAAATGACTGATTGCAAGGGGTCTGTAAAAACCAAGCCCAATGTCGGATGCTTATAATGGGCTTGCTTTTAAATATGAAATAATATGTTTGGATGCGTTTGCTCCGTCGGATACTGCCTTTGAAACCTGCCAAAAGCCGCCAATACAATCGCCTGCCGCAAAAATCCCATTAATTGTAGTCATGAAGTTTTCGTTCACAATTAAATTGGTTCCTTCGGTCAAAGCGCCTAAAGATTTAGCAAAATCGGTCGCTGAAGCCGTTCCAAGGGCAACAAAAATCCCATCAACTAGGTATTCGCCTTTATCAGTGACGATTGTCTCAACACGATCCTGACCTTTAATTTCCAGTATTTTATCAGAAACAATTAATTGCTCAGGTGCCAGCTTGTTTGTAGTAGTATCGAGACCATTCGTAAATAATTTTATATTTTGGGTAAAGTGTTGTAAATCTGCGATTTCAGATGCGGCGTAATCGCCGTTTCCAATAACTGCTAATGGTTTATCACGATAAAAAAAGCCATCACAAACAGCACAAAAGCTTATACCTTTTCCGTTAAGAGAATCAAATCCTTTTACTTTCAATCCCGAACGAGTCATTCCTGTTGCAAGAAGAACAACGCGTGCCTCGAATTCAGAATTAGTTGTTTGAACAATAAAATTTTCTTCCTGTTTGATACCGACAACTTCATCAGATAAAATTTGAATGCCTAGTTTTTCAGCCTGAGTTATTCCACGATTTAACAATTCTATTCCACTGACTGGTTCTGGAAAACCATAATAATTTTCTATTTTTTCGGCTTTTTCAAGAGAACCCATGCCTTTTCCAATTACGAGTACGTCTAAATTAGCTCTTTTTAAATATATTGCCGCAGAAATGCCTGCAGGGCCTTTTCCGATAATAATTACATCTCTCATGATAGTCCTCCTCTAATAATTCCTTCTACTACACCAGATAGTTCTGATGCTTCAGCCTTTGAAAGGTTTTTAGTTTCAATTGCTTTATGAATAGTGATATCTACGCTTGCCTTCTGAGGATATCCTTTTTCCTCAAAAATACGCCAGGTTCCATTAATGGTTATTGGAATAACAGGCACTCCGGATTTTGTGGCAACTCTAAGACTGCCTTTTTTAAATTCGCCCATCTTAGCACCTTTGCTTCTTGTGCCTTCAGGATAAACAAGGATGGAA
>JAENWI010000308.1 GCA_016650115.1 Peptostreptococcaceae bacterium
AATTTGGGCAATTCACTATTTTGAAAGTTGCAAGGTGCTTTCGCCGGAGTGGCTTGTGGAGGATATTAATACTGCTATAAGAAAAGGCATGAAAAATTATGGAATTAAAAACATCGATGACGAATCAAAAATATAATCTTTATATTTGTTCATAGAGGATGAAGATGCACCAATATTAGTGCTTGCATATATTATATAATATTTTAGTAGAAATATAAAAGTTAAATAAACAGAGGAGCATAGATGAAAAGAAAACAAGAAATCTTTAGAGGGTGCTTGGTTGGTGGAGCAATTGGAGATGCTTTAGGGTACCCTGTTGAGTTTATGAAACTTGCGGAAATAAATGACCGATATGGAGAAAAGGGCATTACAGAACTTGCATTGAGCAAAGATACCAAGAAAGCTCTGATCTCCGACGATACCCAGATGACATTATTCACGGCAGATGGTATGATTTGGGCGTATTTGCGTTGCAGCGAAAGAGGCATAGGGTCTTACGCAGGTAGCGGAACGTATCAGTCATATTTGAGATGGCTATATACACAAACTGGCAATATTACTGAAAAATTTTGGATTGATAAACAGCCACATGAAAAAGAACAATATATTATTAAATATGATAAAAGTATTTTGGAATACAAGGAATTGTTTTCAAGAAGATCCCCTGGGAATAGTTGCCTGACTGCACTCGCTAGTGGAAAGATGGGTAGCATGACTGAACCAGTAAACAATAGTAAGGGCTGTGGGGGAGTTATGCGTATTGCTCCTGTTGGTTTGTTTCTTCATAATGAACCAGAAATTGCATTTAGGATAGGTTGTGAAATTGCGGCTTTAACGCATGGACATCCAACGGGATATCTTTCGGCCGGAGCGCTCGCGGCTATAATAGCTGAACTTGTAAATGGGAAGACAATAATTGATAGTATAAGTACCACAATAAGAATTCTTAAAACGTATGAAGCTCATGAGGAAACATTACAAGCGATAAATAATGCCTGCGAACTTGCATTCAGTAATGAAGAAGTTCCATGTGCAATCAAAAGTCTTGGTGAAGGGTGGGTTGCTGAAGAAGCTTTGGCGATTGCTCTATACTCTGCATTGAAAACCCCTGACATTAGGGAAGGATTGATTTTAGCTGTTAACCATGATGGAGACAGTGACTCAACAGGTTCAATCTGTGGTAATATTATGGGCGCTGCATATGGAATTAATGCGATACCAGAAAATTGGATTAGAGATATAGAGCTGAAAGATTTAATAATAGATTTGAGTGACAAGTTATTTGATTTATCGGAACATGCTTTTAACAGAAGATGATTATATTTATTGAAAAATACGGACATAACTTGCAATTTAGGATTAAATAATTATGAAAGAAGCCCTAATATAAAAAGGAGAACCTATGTTATATGCATGCTTGCTTAAAAAGGGTTAACCGAGAATTTATAACAAATTCTTCTCTTCGTGAGCGATTTGGTATAGAGGGCAAGAACAGTTCAATTATTTCAAGGCTATTAAAAGATTCTCTTGCCGCAGGGGTAATTAAGCTACAAGATGAAAACTCAGCCGATAAAAATCGCAGATATGTTCCATACTGGGCATAATTTAGTTGATAGTTAGTTGATGCCTCAAAGAAAAGTGTGATGATTTTGAGGATAAAACCTTTATTAGCAATGGTGTACAGATAATAAATTTAGTTGATGGGTAGTTGATAGATAAATTGAAAAACACAATAGACCGGTATTCCAACGCCAAAAGATTTGGAGGCTTTCATGATTAACCTACCCCAAAACGACAAACTAGATGTACGCATTCTCGAAAAAGTATTGAGCGACCAGTATATTACGCTAAGCTGAACCTGGGATATAAGGATACACTGCAAAAGATTGTATTACATAT
>JAENWI010000084.1 GCA_016650115.1 Peptostreptococcaceae bacterium
TAAGGATGTTGAAATTTATCGGTTTTTTTGATAGAATTGAAAATGATTCAATTATAGTGAACAACTCTATTATCAGAGAGTTTATCGGGGGAAGTATATTCGTATGAAAAAGATAAACATTATAGGTGGAATTACCGCTGATATAGAAGGAAACCCTTACGGGCAGCTGCTTATGGGTGAGTCAAATCCCGGAAAAATCTCCTTGTCTTATGGTGGAGTAGGAAGAAATATTACAGAAAACCTGGCTAGGATTGGGGCTGAAGTGGGATTTGTTTCTGTTGCAGGAGATGATTTTATAGGCAGAGGAGTCATAAGGGAACTCAGCGATCTTGGTGTGAATGTTGAACATATAAATCTGCTGGCAGAGGAAAACACTGCTATTTATCTATCAATTTTAAACATTGTTGGAGAAATGGAATTGGCACTTTGTAATATGGACGTTTTGGAAAAAGTATCCAAAAGTATAATAGACAGTTCTATAGAAAGCCTAAGAGAGTCAAAAATCATCGGTATAGATACCAATCTTGCCGAAGAGACGCTAGTGTACTTAATTGAAAAGCTTGATGGTATCCCGTTATTTCTTGATCCGGTTTCTGCAGCAAAAGCGGAAAGGATTAAGAACCTGATAGGAAAATTCCACACAGTTAAACCGAACAGAAAAGAGGCAGAAATCATTACAGGACTGTCTATAATGAATGAAGATGAATTGAGGCAGGCGGGAAAATGGTTTGAAGAAAAGGGAGTTAAAAGGATATTTATAACCCTTTCCGGCGGCGGTGTATATTATAAGGAAGGGTATGTTGAAGGAGTCATAAAACCAGGGCAAGTTTCGATTGTAAGTGCTACTGGTGCTGGAGACGCATTTTCTGCAGCAATACTGGATGGATTTGTAAAGGGTATGAATGTTGAAGAAACAGCAAAATATGGAATGGCTGCAGCTTCAATTGCTATGGAATCAAAAACTCCAGTGAACCCTAAAATCTGTTTTGAGGAAGTGATGAGGAGAATGGAAAATGAATAAGGATTTTCTGGATATCAATCTGGAGGTTTTGGAAGCCATAAAAAAAGGAGAACCCATAGTAGCTCTGGAATCGACAATTATAGCACACGGGATGCCTTATCCTAAAAATGTTCAAACAGCAATGGCCGTGAACCAGGTTATCAGAGATAACGGTGCCATACCGGCAACTATAGGAATCATAAAGGGACGCATTAAGGTTGGACTCACGGACGAAGAAATAGAGTATATGGCGCAGGCACCAAATGTTTTAAAGGTTAGTCGAAGAGATTTACCTTTTGTTATTTCGAGAGGAAGAGACGGGGCAACAACGGTTGCTGCAACTATGATTGTCGCCGATATGGCTGGGATCAGAATCTTTGTAACAGGTGGAATTGGCGGTGTACATAGAGGGGCGGGAGCAAGCTTTGATGTCTCTGCCGATTTAGAAGAACTTAAAATGACAGATGTTGTTGTCGTTTGCGCGGGC
The DNA here is from genome assembly GCA_016650115.1 of Peptostreptococcaceae bacterium. Lineage (GTDB taxonomy): Bacteria > Bacillota > Clostridia > Peptostreptococcales > Anaerovoracaceae > JAENWH01. The sequence continues at coordinate 1,488 of JAENWI010000084.1, forward strand.
GTCAAATCAATTCTTGATATAGGGGCTACGCTGGAGTATTTGGAAACCTCAGGCGTTCCGGTAATCAGCTATGGCACGGACGAATTTCCGGCTTTTTACAGCAGGAAAAGCGGGTTTAAAACCGAAATTTCACTTGAGGATCCAAAAGATATAGCAGAATTAATTAAAATGAAATATAAACTGGGTTTAAAAGGCGGGGTTGTTGTTGCATGTCCAATCCCCAAAGAGCATGAAATCCCTTTTGATGAAATGAACGCTGTGATAAAACAGTCTTTAGAAGAGTGTAATGAAAAGAATATTACAGGGAAACGAATAACGCCATTTTTGCTGGACAGGGTAAAGCAGCTAACGGAGGGCCGCAGCCTGGAAGCTAATATTCAGCTGGTATTAAACAATGCTGAAATAGGAGCTAAAATAGCAAAGTATTCAAAATAAATCAACGGGAAAAATCCGATTATAATTGCCGAAAGGCGATTAATTTAGTAAAATGGGTATATAAATAAAATGAAAAGTTATAGTCAACAATATTTTGGAGGGTGAAATGAAAGATTTAAAAGGAACAAAAACATACGACAATTTAATGGCAGCTTTTTCAGGAGAGTCACAGGCAAGAAATAAGTATACTTATTATGCTTCCGCGGCTAAAAAAGAAGGCTATGAACAAATTTCGGCATTGTTTTTAGAAACTGCCGGCAATGAAATGGAACACGCAAAACTTTGGTTTAAAGCGGCTCATGGGATTGGAACGACAGAAGAAAATCTTCTTGATGCAGCGGCAGGAGAACACTATGAGTGGACAGATATGTATAAGAACATGGCAATTACAGCAAGAGAAGAAGGATTCCCTGAAATAGCGGTTCAAATGGAAGGTGTGGCAGGAGTTGAAGCAAAACACGAAGAACGATACAGAAAGCTTGCACAAAATATCAAAGATGGTAAGGTGTTCGAAAAAAATGAAGTTGTAACCTGGAAATGTGCAAATTGTGGTCATGTATATGACGGGAAAAGTGCAGCGAAGATTTGCCCGGTATGCAACCATCCAATGGCGTACTTTGAAGTAAGAGCTACAAACTACTGATTTAAATAAGCCTGAAACAGGCAATCTGAAACAGAATTGAAACAGATTGAAACAGAATTGAACGAAACTGAACGGGATTGAATGAGACGGAACTGAATGGAACTGAATGAAACGGAAATGAATGATTCGAAATTGAACAAAATAATATGTAAATGACCGCCGGCTGCGCTGGCGGTCATTGTATTCCCAGTCTTTTTCAACTGTAAACCTGAAGAATGTTTGGAATTATCCACAGGTTCCCTGTGGATAACTTGAAATCTAAATGGGCAGTTGCAAGGGGTTTCAAAAAACCAAGCCCAATGTCGGATGCTTATAATGGGTTTGGATACGCACGGAGGCGTGTACAGTAGCCGGGACGGCTACACATTGAAAAGTCTCGATAAGGATAGGGATATATGGGGAAATTTACTTTAAAAATATTTAAAAAAAGTATTGCAATATATTTGTAGATATTATATACTACAGAGGCTTGCTTAAGGCGAAGAAGTGGAAAGTTACTGAGCTAACAGAGAATTTCCATGGAGAATTGTCCTCACCAGATGAGGGCGAAGGGATTCGTCTGCTTTTACTTTGTGCCCAAAAACGGGAAACACACGGAGCCGTGTACGCAGTAAGCGAAACCCATGTACGCGTTGAAAGCAGTTGATTAGAACCCCTTGTACCGGCATAGCGAAAACGTACAAAAAAATTAGGAGGAAGAAAAATGAGTGAACAACAGAAAATCAGAATCAGACTTAAGGCTTATGATCACAAATCATTAGACCAATCAGTAGCTAAGATTATTGAGGCTGTTAAAAAAACAGGCGCAGATGTATCTGGACCAATTCCATTACCTACTGAAAAAGAAGTTGTAACAATCTTGAGAGCCGTTCATAAGTACAAAGACAGCAGAGAACAGTTTGAACAAAGAACGCACAAGAGATTAATCGACATCACAAACACTACACCAAAGACAGTAGACGCTTTAACAAAGTTAGATTTACCGGCTGGCGTAGATATCGAAATTAAACTATAGTAAGGGCACTCCCCTTAGTATGATTGCTCAAAAGAGTAATCCGCTGTAAGAATTTAGGAGAAAAAATATGAAAACAATTTTAGGCAAGAAAATCGGGATGACTCAGATTTTCACAGAAGCAGGAGAAGCGGTTCCTGTAACTGTCATCGAAGCTGGTCCAGTAGTGGTTACTCAGGTAAAAACGATAGACACAGACGGATACGAGGCAGTACAGATAGCATTTGCTGATCAGAAAGCACATAGAGTTAATAAGCCAAAGACTGGTCATTTTAACAAATATGGGGTTTCAGTAAAGAAACATTTAGCTGAATTCAGAACTGAAGAAGGCGACGCTTACGAATCAGGACAGACTATTACGGTAGCAGACTTCGAAGAAGGAAAAAAGCTGGACGTAACAGGAACTTCAAAGGGCAAGGGAACACAAGGTAACATAAAGAGACATAATCATCACAGAGGACCTATGACCCATGGTTCAAAGCACAAAAGACTTGCTGGAGCATTAGCAGCAGGTACATACCCTTCAAGAGTATTCAAGGGTAACGATGGCCCAGGCAGAATGGGTCGTGACACAGTAACAGTTCAGAACGTTGTTCTTGTAAAGGTTATTGAAGACAGAAACCTAATGTTGGTCAGGGGAGCTGTTCCAGGCGGAAAAGGCGGCCTGCTGCGCATTCAGTACGCAGTGAAAGGTCAAGACAAATAGATAGAACTTCAGAAAGGAGGAATTAGAAAATGGCAATAGTAACTATGTTAAACATGGCAGGAGCAGAAACAGGAACAATTGAGCTGAAAGATTCAATCTTTTCAATTGAACCAAACCAGAATGCTGTTCATGCAGTAGTAAAGAATTATTTAGCTAACCAAAGACAAGGCACACAGTCAGCAAAGACTAGAAGCGAAGTCAGAGGCGGAGGAAGAAAACCTTTTAGACAAAAGGGAACCGGTCGTCACAGACAGGGCAGCACAACAGACCCTTCACAGATAGGTGGAGGAATTGTTTTCGCACCGAAACCAAGGGACTATAGATATACAGTACCTAAGAAGCTAAGAAGACTGGCAATGCTTTCAGCTCTATCCTCAAAGGTAGAAGAGAAAGAAATAATTGTTTTGGACTCAATAAACTTTGATGCACCGAAGACAAAAGAAATGATTAAATTTTTAGAAAATGTCAAAGCAGCTAAGAAGACGTTAATCGTTATGGCAGAAAAAGACGAGAACGTTCTTAAATCAGCAGCAAATATTCCGGGAGTAAAAACAGTATTAGTGTCAACAATGAACGTGTATGAGATTATTCACTACACAAGCTTCATTGTTACGAAAGAGGCTGTAAACAAGATTGAGGAGGTGTATTCATAATGAGAACCCCTTACGATGTGATCATTAAACCAGTTATCTCAGAAACAAGTATGGATAACGCGCAAATAAAGAAATATACATTTAAAGTAGCGACTAATGCTAACAAAACAGAAGTCAAAAAGGCAATTGAAGAAATCTTCGAAGTACAGGTTGATAAAGTGAACATCATGAATGTTCGAGGAAAAATTAAAAGAATGGGAAAAAACGTAGGTAAAACTGCGGCTACTAAGAAGGCTATCGTAACCCTTACAGATAAAAGTAAGGAAATCGAATTCTTCCAAGGTCTATAAGGAGGGACAAAAGATATGGGAATTAAAAAATATAATCCGACCACTCCTGGATTAAGAGGAATGACGGTTTCAACATTTGAAGAGATTACAAAAACCACACCAGAAAAAGCACTTACAGTAACACTTAAAAAACACTCAGGCAGAAATGTCAGAGGAAAGATTACAGTAAGACACAGAGGTGGCGGATACAGACCTAAATATAGAATAATTGACTTCAAAAGAAATAAAGACGGTATTCCAGGAAAAGTCACAGCAATTGAATATGATCCAAACAGAAGTGCGAACATTGCATTAATCTGTTACGCAGATGGTGAAAAAAAATACATTATCGCGCCAAACAAATTATTTGTTGGAGATCTTATTGAATCAGGAGCAGATTCAGATATTAAGGTGGGAAATTCACTTCCCCTTGCAAACATACCAGTTGGAACAATTGTTCATAACATTGAACTGAAGCCTGGTAAAGGAGCTCAAATGGTCAGATCCGCCGGTAACGGCGCACAGCTTATGGCCAAAGAAGGAGATTATGCTCAGGTAAGACTTCCTTCCGGTGAAGTTAGAAAGGTAAGAATTGAATGCAGAGCCACTATTGGCGAAGTTGGAAATGGCGATCACGAAAACATTAAGATTGGTAAGGCTGGAAGAAAAAGACACATGGGAATCAGACCTACAGTAAGAGGTTCCGTAATGAATCCTAACGATCACCCTCACGGTGGTGGTGAAGGAAAAACAGGAATCGGCAGAGTAAGTCCAGTAACTCCATGGGGTAAGCCTACACTTGGATATAAAACGAGGAAGAAAAACAAAGCTTCCAGTAAATATATCGTGAAGAGAAGAAATGAAAAATAGGAAGGAGCATAAATAATGGGTAGATCACTAAAAAAGGGCCCTTTCGTAAACGCTAAGCTGCTTAAAGTAATTGTTGAAATGAACGCAGCTAACGAAAAGAAAGTATTAAAGACCTGGTCAAGACCATCCACAATTTTCCCCCAGATGGTGGGACATACGATCGCAGTTCATGATGGTAGAAAGCACGTTCCAGTATACGTTACTGAAGACATGGTAGGCCATAGACTTGGAGAATTTGCTCCAACAAGAACATTCAGAGGGCATGCTGCTGATAAATCATCAAAAGTAAAGAAAAAGTAGTAAAGGAGATAAAGTAAAATGGAAGCAAAAGCAATTGCAAAATATGTAAGAATGTCTCCTATTAAACTTAAGCCTGTTACTGATTTAGTAAGAGGA
>JAENWI010000139.1 GCA_016650115.1 Peptostreptococcaceae bacterium
ATGGCCTTTTATTCTGCCTCCGCCCATTCTGACTTCTCTGGCTGTATGCCTTGCCATGAGAAGCCCGTCAATGTTTTCATCAGTGTACAGCAACCCGTTTTGAGAGATAGGTCTTGCCTGCTTTGCAATGCACATGGCTGCCAGTCCATAGTCCTGAGTAACCACAATATCACCTTTTTCTGCCATATTTACCAGCGCAAAATCAACACTGTCATTTCCTTTAGAAATCATCACCGTCTTTGCTCCCTTTTTATCGAAAAAATGTGAAGTATCACATAATATAATACACTCTATACCATTTTTGTTACATAAAGAAACGGTAATATCTATTACAGGACATCCATCTCCATCAATTAATACTTTCATACGGTTCCCTTCTTTTGCTCTTTTTTAGGTTAAACAAAAGGCTCTGGAAAACACCAAAGCCTTAAACTTATCTTTATATAATTAATTAGTCATTATGATCTTCTTCATTAAATATTCTTTTAACATATGGTAAAAGTTGATGTGCAATAGGACCGATTAGCACCAGACTAATAATCGTTCCAACGCCGTAAGCCGCACCAAGGGAAACCCCAATTAGAAAGAATATTAAATCTCCAGCAATTTTTAAATACTTGAATTTCCAGCCTGTTTTTTCTGATGCGATCATAGGCAGAATTTCTCCTGCCCCTAACCCAAAATCAGGACTAATATAAATTGCTATTCCAGTCCCAATAACAATACATCCCAGAATCAGAATCAGTAGACTTGAGATAAAATTAATTTCTGCCGGAAAACTTGCCACCAAAGCAATTTTCCAAAGGTCTACTGAAAATCCAATAACCACTGCGGATATCAGTGTGCCATACCCTATTTTCCTTTTATTCAGGAAAAATGCAATTGTCAGAAATACAACATTTATGACAATTTGGGCATTACCAAAGGTATAATCCCCATATTTATTTATTAATTTGAAAACACCCATTGCACCTGTTGTGAAAGGATCTACACCGATATTTGCATATATGATCAGATTTATGCCTAGCCCTAGAAAAACCATACCAAGAAAAACAATTAGGGACTTTTTTATATATATTTGGTACTTGCTCATTAAAATATTACCTCTTCTTCTTCTTTACAGTATACACATATCTAGACAGTTTTCAAGGGTTAGTGTACAATAATGAAGGAGGATTTCAAATGAACAAATATTATTTATATATAATCACTGCCGCATCCCTCTGGGGAACAATTGGAATCATAGTAAAGGTTTTTTATGCGGCTGGATTTAGCCCAATACAGCTTGTTTGTTTTCGTACCTTTATTGGCGGCCTGCTGATTTTTATTTATTTAATTACTAAAGACAAAAGTAAGCTTAAAATTAAGCTTACAGATACCTGGATGTTTTTTGGGACGGGAATAATAAGTTTTGCTTTTTTCAATGTATGCTACTTTATAGCTGTTGACAAAACAGGATTATCTGTGGCTTCTGTCCTGTTGTATACTGCCCCTGGCTTTGTTTTTGTTCTTTCTATTATTGTGTTTAAAGAAAAAATAACGAGAGTAAAAATGCTGGCTCTTTGCCTTGCTTTTTTTGGATGTCTCCTCGTTTCAGGAGTTCTTCAAAAAACAGACGTTTCCTTGGATTTTTCAGGGATTATGATTGGCATCCTTGCAGGATTCGGGTACGGGCTTTACAGCATCTTCGGTAAAATTGCATTATCCAAATATGATCCTTTAACTGTTACCTTCTATACCTTTGTTTTTGGTTTCTTTGGTGCAATGCCTTTTGCTAAGATAACTGAGATTCCATCAATGATAACAAGCGGCACAATAGCCCTCAACATTATTTTGCTGGCAGTTGTCATTACAACCGTGCCTTTTGCTTTATATACAAAAGGACTTTCAAAAGTGGAACCTTCGAAAGCCTCTATTTTAGCCACAATTGAACCCGTTGTCGCAACTGTTTTGGGGATGATTCTGTTTAGTGAGGAAATGACGTTTATTAAATTTTTAGGGATTACCTTTGTTATTAGTGCCTCTATTATCATTAGTTTGAACCCAGGGTTCGTAAATGGAGGGTTGAATGGATATAAAATCAGACAGACAGATAATTAAAACCGAACCTGATCCACAAATAGGTGAAGATAAATCGGGCAAACAGTTGCTTGAAGCAGAAAATATGTCTTCCTTAAAAATATTCAGATATAGGGATAACTCTTTGAAAGAATTAGAAGATCAGATAGGTGTCGAATCAACCATAACCGTAAATCTAGATAATGGAAATCAGATTACCCTGCCCTGCACCTCGATTCATTTAGAAGAATTGGCGTTAGGGATTGCTTTTTCTCAAAATCCTGGCAGCAGGATCACGGATGATTCCGTCACCCCTTATGATCCGATTTCATATGAAAAAGTATTAATCTGCCTGAAAGAATTTTCCTCCGCTTCCCCTCTGTTTAAAGCCACCGGCAGCGTTCACAGCGGTCAGCTTCTAGATGGGGATTACAATGTGCTTTTTTTTACAGAAGACATGGGCAGGCATAATGTTATCGATAAAATAATTGGTTTTGGATTAAAAAACAATTTAGACTATGATCATTGTCTTTTAATGATCAGTTCAAGAATGCCTTTAGAACTGGTGGAGAAAGTCTATAAAACGGGAATAAAAAATATTGCATCTGTGTCTGCACCTACAAAAAATGCAGCCTTGTTCGCCAGAGAAAAAAATATGAATCTGATTGGCATGTACAGAGATTCCAGATTCAATGTATATTCAAAATAACAAGTAATATGGAGAAATTTATGGAACATTTTGCAAATAGCGGGTCAAAATTGAATACTGCAGTTGTCCTGGCAGGCGGTAAAAGTAGCAGACTTCCATTTGATAAACAAACATTAGATATAAAAGGTAATTTAATGCCTGTTTTTATTGCTAATCATCTGTCATTTGAATTTGATAGAGTTATTATCGTATCCAATAAGCCAGAATTGTACAGAGGGAATTGCCCCTATGAAGTAATTTCTGACACCTGTATTGGACTTGGTCCTAAAGCAGGCATACTGACTGGGTTAGAACATTCAACAGACGAATTCGTCTATTTTACCGGCTGTGACATGCCTTTTGTCAATCTGCCTTTTATTCGGTATATGAAAAAGCTGATACTGAATGCTAAAAAAGACTTGTCTGTAGTTATTTCTGTTAAAGATGGCTATTACGAACCGTTTAACGCCTTCTATTCAAAAAACTTAATCCCTGTTCTTCTGGCTCAGCTTAATTCCAATAATAATAAAATTACAAATTGCTATTTTGATAACAGTATCATCAAAATAAATGAGAGAACCCAATCTGAATTTGACCCTCATAGCTTGATGTTTATCAACCTGAATACCCCAAAAGACTTAGAAACATTTCAATCAAAACAAATGCTTTTATGATTTCTCAAAATATTGTATAATAGACATATGAGTAAAATATATATTTCAGAGAACGCCAGTCCTCTTCTAAAAGACTATTTATCCGGCAATAACCACATAATTGTAGAAATAAAAAGCACGGATCAGGTGTATGAGAGTATTTCTTCCCATCCTGATATTTTTATGTGCAGAATAAACGGTGAAATAATACAATCTGAAAACGACCTTGGATATTCCTATCCTGAAAACATTAAATATAATGGTGTTCAAGTAGGCAAATATTTTATTCATAATACAAATTTTACTGCTCAAAAGCTTATGGCTGCTGTTAATAATGCTGGCTTAACACTTGTTCATGTAAATCAAGGATATACAAAATGCAGCATTGTTGTAGTTGATGAAAACTCGGTCATTACATCTGATGAAGGGATCAGAAACGCTCTGCTTCCCCTTGGAATTGATGTGCTTCTAATCTCTGTTGGAAGTGTTAAACTTAAAGGTCTTCCATATGGTTTTTTAGGCGGTGCATCAGGACGAATCGAAAATACAATGTTATTCAATGGAAATCTTTCAGGCCACCCAGACTATATTAGTATTTCAAATTTTATTTTTGACAGAGGATTAACTTTACAATATTTCGATGAATATCAGCTAGAAGATATTGGTTCTATTATAGAAGCATAAAATGAAAGAGGTTAAAAAAGTATGAAAAAGCATGCAATCATTCCTATTTTCATACCTCACCAGGGTTGTCCTAACGACTGCGTTTTTTGTAACCAGCGTAATATTACTGCCAGATCATCAATTCCCGGTGCAGATGATGTAAGGGCTACCATTGAAAAGTACCTGCCAACCTTAACAGGCAGAGGCCTTGAAACAATAGAAGCTGCATTTTTCGGCGGCAGTTTTACAGGACTGGACATGGATCTCCAGTCAATGTACCTTAGCATTGCCAAAGAGTATAAAGATAAAGGGCTTATCAGCAAAATTCATTTATCAACAAGGCCTGATTACATAAATACCCGTATACTGGACAATCTTAAGTATTACGGTGTAGATATCATAGAACTTGGTGTCCAGTCTTTCGATGAAGAGGTTTTGAGACTCTCCAATAGAGGTCATAGCATTGCCTGTGTTTATGAAAG
>JAENWI010000134.1 GCA_016650115.1 Peptostreptococcaceae bacterium
AAACCATCATTTGCACAGTGTTGGTAAATGATTGATACAAGACTAAAAGAAGTGGTACTGTAAACGGGCATTGAGAGGGCGATGGTGCAGAAGATGTGGTAGTCCCTGCCCATCGTTCTTTTGATGCTTAGGACTACCACAATGACCAAACGCAATACTCCATCCAGGAAGAGAACTCCCTGGACAGACAAGGATGATGCGACCCCTTTGCAATCATTCATCGATATAAGCAATGTGACCAACTACGTAAAGAAGCATCCTTCGATTTCAGGTACTGAAGAGAGCAAGATGTTGAACGCCTATTCGCTGAATGCCTGTCGACATTGCCAAAGTCCGAGAATCCAGAAGTATGGGTTCACAGGGAACCATGTCAGGCGATACCAATGCTTGGATTGCAAAAGAACATTCACGGTGACAACCGGGACCATTTTCGACAATCACAAGATTCCTATAAGCGAGTGGATTGACTATCTCCTAGGCCTGTTCAGGATACAAAGCTTCAACTCTGTATCAAAATCAAACAGGAACAGTGATACTACAACGAATTACTGGAATTCAAAGCTCTATCTCACACTCAGGGGATACCAAGATACCATCATACTTGGGGGAACAGTCTTTATTGATGAGACCTTCTACAAATTGCAAAAAAGGGACATCGAGACGAAAGATGATGGTCTGCAGTACCGTGGTTTATCAAGAAACCAGATATGCATGGGGATCGGTTGCGATCTCTCTGGCCATGTCTACTGTACCGTTGATGGGTATGGGAAGACATCTGCCACAAAAACTTTGGATGCATTTTCCAATCATATTGTACCGAGGTCTACCCTCATCCACGATATGGAGAAAGGCCATGGGAAACTAGTGCAAGAGCTGGAATTGAAGAACGAAGCATATCCTTCGAAATCCCTCAAAGGGTTGGCGGACAAGGATAATCCTTTGAACGAAATCAACCAGCGGTGTCGGCAGCTTAAATATTTCCTAAACTCACATTCCGGTTTCAATAGGGCTTATCTTCCTGACTACCTCAATCTCTTTGCATTCATCGTCAATCCCCCCCAGTGATCCATACAAAAAGATCGAAATTATCCTAAACAGGGTTTTCTAAAACCCTGTTTCACTAAGTTATAGAGACAAATACTCAAATTAAAGCTTTATTTGCTGTATCTACCAACACTGTGCAAATGATGGTTTAAATTTTTTATATTTTGAGGTTTGGGCAAGCAAAATAGTTGGCCGAAAATGAGGCTTTACTAGGGAGGAAAAGGGAAGAGAAGAAACCAAAGAAGGGTAATGTCAAGCAGTTTTTCTAAAGTTTTGGTAAACAACTTTTCCAATTGAAACACTTCCCATATGCCACCACCTATGGTGCCTTTGTTTTGTGGCTGGAGCACCACCATTCTGAAATTTCATAGATTCTGTTGCAAGCTATACCACTACATGTTGCAAAAAGCACTTAAATATTTGGGTACTATTATTCCATTTCTTTAAGGTGCTCTACAAGTGAAAGTATTGCTGTTTTTTCTTCCTTTAATGATGTATCGGTAATATCAATAGCAGGCTGGAAAATACTCAAATTTCCTTCAAAATGATTGAACTCATTGATGAGGGTTTTTTTTGAGGTAAGTTGCACACGCATTCTTTTGCTTTCATTTGTATCCCCCGAAAATGACTGGTCAATGATCTGCCCCAATTGTGAGTATCTGGATGTATCAATACTGAACTTATTTACCAATGTGCGTTCAACAATTAGGCGCAAAGACAAATATACGAACATATGTTTTAGTGTTTTATTAAGAAGCGGATACTTAGTTGTGTTAATAATATCATTCCCATCTACACTACGCTTGAGTATTTCCTCAACATTTGTAATATAACTATTATCAATAGAACAAGGTACTATTAGTCCATCGGTAGCTACTGTATCGAATAGATTATGATATATTGAAGCTATATCAACTGATTCTGTCATATATCCATGCATGACCTTAGTAAGCTCTTTGAATACTGACTTGTTATTGCAGATATTAGCATATCCCCGCATGAATGGAATCATTGATATTAAGAACAACTCTTTATCTATAATAAAACTAAGAATACCATTTCGAAAAGCATTAAGCAAATCTGAAAGGTTAATGAGCATTTTCTGTTCTGCGGTTTTTAAGGGGATAAAACCATTAGTCTCATTTTCGGTATTATTTAATAAATATAACTTAAAGATATTTTTATATTGAGCATCTAAGAGACGTATCATATCAATATTGTGAGTAAGAATAATCCGTTTTTTATCCTCAAGTATTTTTGCTATTGCATATACGACTTTGTTTTTATATATTGAGTCGAAACTTGATATTGGATCATCAAGTACAACTATTGGCTGGGGATTATTTCTTGCCCTCAAGAACTCAAATGTTAGGGATAAAAAGTTTTGTTCCCCAGAACTTAATTTTAACTCATCTCGCTCGCATCCTAAGAAATCATTATTATCAAGAAATATTCTTATATTTTTGTTTCCATCGCGTTCAATTTTAAGTTCCTTACGCATGCTACCGCTAATTATTTCCTCAATATAGAGAAAGTCTTCTTCTGTTATATCAGGTTCCTGTTCTATGAGTTTTTGATGTTCCTCAAAATCCACTCTTAATTTACTTTCTGAAAGCAACTCTATAAAATAACTTTCTATATGTGCAGCAGCAATAGCGCCATATATTCTTATTTCTTCCTGCAAGCTAGAAATGTTATCTGGATTTCCGCTGTCCAACGCAGCCATAAGTGTTTCTTTTATAGAAAATGGGTCATTGTCTTTAGCTAAGGCAATAACTTTTCCAATTAGCTTTTGCAGGTCTTTGTTTAGCGATGCAATTACACGCTCCCGATTCCCTGTCTTCTCCTCAATTAAATGTTCGGGATCAATATCCTGCGTATCACAAACAACGCACTGAGTTTTATGTATAAACTGATTAAGGATTCCAAGTGCAGCAGTATTTTCTTCAATTTCTCTTACTTTTGGAGTCTTTGTAATTTCGGGAATGATAATTCCTAAGACAGCCATTGTGATTGAATTTTTATCTGCAATATCATTTAGAAAATACGTCAAAGTATTTTCTTCAAAATCGATTTCTCCTGTTGGTTTAATTGATTGTATTGCCTGTAAAAATTTCTCTATAGAAATGGTTTTCCCTTTGTTTTTATTATTAGCAAGTGCTTTGATAACATCAGCCAATTCTTTGTTCTCAATATAATCTATTACCTTGTTTGTCGCTGACGTAATTGTAAACCTGTTTTTTAATTCAGTTATGGCTTCTCCACATAACTTAAGATATTCATCAGCAATAGATTTCAGTAGTTCATATTCTCGCTGAATATTTGCCCCAATAAGGAAATCTTTTGGTGTTCCTTGGATTATGTTTCTATGATTTTGGTCGTTGATAATAGTAAATACATCAATCCCAGATGTATATTGATTGTTACAATACTCAAATTCAATGTTAGTTCCATCCCTTCCGGATAAAGCTCTAACAAAGCTGGTTTTACCCGTCCCATTAGGCCCATAGATTATCGCCATACCTTCTCTTGAGAAAGTTATAGTATTTCTCTCACAAAATGAACGAAAGTCGCTTGTGAAGATATTCCCATTTTCAATTTTTGAGAATTTGATCATTGAGTTGTCTGTTTCAGTTGACATTATAGCTATCTCCTCATATTTTACCTAATTTTCTAGTCTAGTATAATCCCTCGATTCAATAAATCTACTTTTTTACTTCATATTCCTCATTAAAAATCATATTTCCATCAGAAGATGACATCAGATACTAATCCGCTATTTAAAGTGTGTTGTATCCTATGGATTCATGAACGGTTTTCGCAAGCTAGGTGATAGGAAGGGAAATCCTTGAATCCCGTCATGTCTTTGACCGTAAGCCAGAGGGACCTGTCCCTCGTCACTAACTAATACCGTTCATTGTTCAGAGCATGAGATCTAATGAAGAATATGAGGCCAAACTTGCCGAAAGACAGTCTACAGAGGGCTGAACAGCATTCCTTATAAGTTGGTTTTCTCACTGACAGCATCCTAGTATCATCCATGAATGTTATCATATATTACCCTTGTTTCTAGCATCAGTTCAACGGACTGACCCGTTCCTTCGGTTGAAGAGATAGCTGTATTCGTTTAGGTAGGACTGTAGCTCTGAATTTTCCAGACCATAAATAATTCCGAGGAAAAAGGTCTTTGCATTTGATATCACATAGTTTATCTGCTTTTACTTACCGTTCCTGGTACAGATCCGTGGATTTTTCCTGCTGGTAACACCCTTACTCATCTGAAGAATTCATGAAGTGATGGTATATAAAATTGTACTGAATATCAATTTTGTTCAAAAGAAATATGTCGCAAAGAGTAACAATTTCCAAAAAGTGGTTAAACCTTTAACTAAAGTTCAATATGTCATAAACACCAATTGAAGAATATATGTTAAGTTTTCTAAACAAACTCAATCATACTGGTTATTCGTTTAAGTTAAAATTTAACTATTCCTTTTCCTTGACAGATAACAAAATTGGCTCATAAGCTATAGGTACAGGAGCAACAAAGGCAATGAAATCTACCATCAAAGAAGTAGCACATCTAGCCGGAGTCTCAATAGCTACAGTTTCATACGTACTGAACGGAACCAAGAAAGTACGACCCGAAACTGAACAGAAAGTGTTGGA
>JAENWI010000473.1 GCA_016650115.1 Peptostreptococcaceae bacterium
ACCAAGAAAATCCTTATTTTCCGCATAGAGGCTGTACTCTTCAAACCTGCTCATTTTGTATTTTTTATAACCAGCTTGTTCATAGATCCCTCTTATTTTGAGAGTGGCTATTTCATCTGGTTTTAAATTTGCCAGTTTATATTCCATTCTGTTCTCTCTTTCTTTTCCACTCCGCTTTTGTTTTAGTATTTTATTTGCTGAATTGAATTTTCGCTTTATTTTTTAATTTGCTGAATTGAATTTTCGCTTCATTTTTTAATTTGCTGAATTGAATTTTCGCTTCATTGTTTACCTGAGTAAAGTTATACAGTGCTAAAGCACTACATGAATAATATTACCACTCCCCCCTTTAGAAGTCAAGCAAAATAAAATAAGGCAAGTTGCTTTATAATCAGGGTTGCGGCATCTTAAAAACTGATGAAAGGGTTAAAAACGAGACTGGTACTTTCTAAGTTGATCCGCATCCTTTTTCTCCAGCCCTTTTTCTCCACCTAAAGATTCTAAATGATGTGTAAATTCATGCAGTAATGTATCTCTTAGCTTTTGCTTCATTTTTTCTGGAGATATGTTGCCGTATATTCTTTCAAAGGAACCATAATAAATATATATTATTCTGCCCATGCTTCCGCTATGGTGATATTCTCCCATGGTATATAAGTCATCCTTAATGGCATGAGCGCTTCTCTTTGCCTCAGGAATAAGCAGTATTCCACCATTCAGGTCTTTATAAAATTCAGCGGGCAAACTCTCCGCTATTTCGTCAAGCATGTCTTGAGCTTCTTCAATGGTAACCATAAATTCCCCTCCGTTCTTTCTATTGTTAATTATAGCCCTTGGTTGGCTTTTACACAAGAAAAAGGAGACCTCTTTCAGAAGTCTCTCATTATAATAATTCTCCAGTTATTAATTGGAACCGTTATTTCCCAATCATGCTAAGTATTGTTTTAGCATCCATTGTACCAGCATATTCAGAATCCATTTCTCTGATGCCCGCGGGGAACTCATATTTAGTCAATCTGGATACAAATGGATCCGGATCAAAGCTTTCTGGTCCATGAACACTTTTTTGATCCCATACACCGGTTGCAACCAGTTCCAGCACATCCCTGGCCAGTCATTTTCAATGTTGATTCAACTGGACTTGGAACAACTTTTACCAGAAAATCCCTAGGTGAAATTTCCGAATCTCCAACTTTCATCATTTTAGTTGCGCTATCCAT
>JAENWI010000206.1 GCA_016650115.1 Peptostreptococcaceae bacterium
GTGAAGAAACGGTTTTTTGATGAGGGGCTGATAAGGGATTGCTTTGAGGGGTTGGAGATTGGGATAGGGATAGGGGAACTTCGGGAGTATGTGTGTACTAAGTATCCGAAGGAGAAGGTTGTTTGGGAGTTTGAATGTAGGAAAGTCAGCTAGAACCTGGTGGGCAAAGAACAAGTCCTACTGTCCGGAGATTGTGCCATATATGGCATTTATTTTGTTGCAAAACGAAATAATTATGTTATAATGAGGAAAAGGAGGGCTGCAAATGGCACTTGATACAGTGATAAAAGATAAAATGAATTTGAAAAAAATTGGCAATAAAGAACTCTCTGAGAAATCCGGTGTCCCGCTTAGAACCATAAATAATATAGTTAGGGGCATTACACAAAATCCAACCTTAGATACCATGAGCGCTATTGCAAAAACTTTAGATTGTATACTTGATGATTTTTCTGATGCCCCAAAAGAAAAAAACAAAGACGATTATTGTTTGACGCCTGAAACTGTTGATTTGGCAAGAGAAATTTGCGACAATTCGGAGCTCAGGATATTACTTGATGCAGCAAGGACAATTAATCCAGAAGACTTAAAATTGATATCACAAATAGTAAAGCGAATGAAATCGGAAGACGCTTTAAAATGAGTAAATGGTATAGGAAACATGATAAATTAAATTATTTGAAAGAAGGTGGACGAAATCTTTTTTTTCTTTTTCTTTGATGAGGAATTTGGAACGACAACTCCTATTTCTCGTACAGAATTAAATATTCCCGAAGCCGAGCTGGAGCTCTTTGATGGCAACATCCGCGCAGTGTGGCATAAACAAGAGGAGAAGTGGTATTTTTCAGTTGTTGATATGATTGAAGTGCTGACGGAAAGTCGTGAACCAAAGCGCTATTGGAGTGATCTTAAAATCAAGCTCAACAAAGAAGGAAACGAAACGTACGAAAAAATCGTACGGTTGAAAATGAAAGCTGTTGACGGCAAAATGCGACTGACTGATGCGGCTGATATGGAACAGGTTCTACGTCTTATTCAGTCCATACCATCACCGAATGCAGAACCCTTTAAACTATGGCTTGCTAAAGTTGGTAACGAACGAATCGATGAAGAATCGGATCCAGAGTTGACATTTGAGCGCGCTGTCGACAATTACAGAAAGAAAGGCTATTCTGAAAAATGGATTGCACAAAGACTTCGAGGAATCGAAATCAGAAAAGAACTTACCGATGAATGGCAGCGATCCGGTGTTAAAAGAGGGATGGAATTTGCATTCCTCACAGATACGCTTACAAGGGCATGGTCCGGGAAGACAACGAGGCAATATAAGGAATTGAAGGGTCTGAAAAAAGAAAATCTGCGAGACAACATGACTAACGTTGAATTGGCATTTAACCTTCTTGCGGAGGTGTCCACTACGGAGATTTCAAAGTTAAAAAGCCCTCAGGGTTTGGCAGAAAGCAACAAGGTGGTTAATGAAGGTGGTAAAATTGCAGGTAATGCGCGAAAAGAATTGGAGTCTAGTCTTGGTAAAACGGTAATTTCACGTTTGAACTCTAAAGATGCACTTCAACTGGATGATGAATAATATTCATTTCCCGGTTTTTTAGGCCCTCTTTTTCGGAGCTCTCCCAGACACTAGATGCAACAAATACAACTGACTGGTATTTCAATGATCTAAGATCGGGAGGCTTTCATGATTAATCTACCCCAAAACGACAAACTAGACGTTCGCATTCTCGAAAAAGTATTGAGCGACCAGTATATTACGCTGAGCTATAAATTGTTCTGGTTTAAGAGTATTCTTCATTTTGTTGTGCTTGGAAAGAAAAAATTAAAATTTGAAGAGCTGGTCAATGATATGATTGCAACGGCCTGGTATATGGTGGCGGAATACAAGCTGAACCTGGGATATAAGGATACACTGCAAAAGATTGTATTACATATTAGCCAGAAGTATGGCATTTCTTCCAGTGAGCCTAAAAAGAAGATTATTGAATTTCTTGAAGGGAAGGAGGATCCGGAACTGATTGCCATGAGGAAGATGTTATATAATTATGTGCCTTATCGGTTGATATCGCCTTTCTATGATGTGGAGCTGAGGCGGATTCCAAATACGAAGCCTGGATTAAAGAATCTCACTATTATGGAATTGTCCTATTCAGACGAGGGTTCATTGTATAGTTTTACTGCTGAAAAGAATACCATCATTGTTAATGATATCTGGTTTAATTATCTCTATGAGAATCAGACTATCATTAACGGGTGGTTGAATTATAAGCTGATCAATTACCTGCAGAAGAAAAATCCGAATGTGCCGGGAATTCCATTTAAACTGGAGCCACCTCACGCAAGGAAATTAGTGGCGGCGACAAAATACTGGAATGAAGTTGGGAAAGTTATACCGCTAAAAGACATTTATATGGATGAAATCATTAATGGGGAAAACATGAGTCGGTTTGGGGCGATGAGCATTGATCATTTCATCCCCTGGTCGTTTGTGATGCATGATGAACTCTGGAATTTGATTCCAAGTTTTAAAAATGTAAACAGCATGAAAAGCAACAGGCTGCCGAATTTAGACCGGTCTTTTGAGCGGTACTCGGAATTGCAGTATAAGGGGCTTCAAGTAGCGAGTTCCAACAAAGATTTCAGGAAGCTACTGGAGGATTATTTGAGTATTTACCCTTCAGATATGGTAATGGGTGGAAATGCAACTATCGATCTTACAAAGGATCAATTTAGAAGTTCTTTGAAATAATCAGCTAGGGCTTGGTGGCGCACTTTGGACGTAGGAAGTAGACATTGGAAGGGTTTGAACTGAAATTTAATAAATCGACAAATGTGTTTAAAAGGAGGAAGAATGCAACAGGAAAAACAATACTGGGATGGTATTA
>JAENWI010000437.1 GCA_016650115.1 Peptostreptococcaceae bacterium
AATAAGTGAAGCTGTTCCGAATTTATCAAATTCATTTAGAGAATAATTTTCTACCCGAGTAAAGATGCTGTTGCGAAGATCCTTACCAACGCCAAGTGCAACCTTAGCGGAAAGAAATGCTCCTATAATTGAACAGGCTGTACTAGCCAAGGCTACAATAAGCATATATCCTCCGTAAGTAATGATATACGCGTTGTCCCCCTGAATCATCCCGTTATTAACGACCTCTGACATTAGTGTAGGCAAAGCGAGTTCTGCCATTGCCTGCCCGAAAATGAACAGAATGATGAAAAAAATCATTGTTCTAAATGGTTTTAAGTTTTTAATTAATTTAAGCATGTTGTTAATCTTTCACAATCTGAACTGGCATATCGTCAAACAAGTTATTAGCGTTTGTAATTGCAACTGTTTCTTTACCATTCAGTCCTTTTAATATTTCAATATCATTATCATTACTGATACCTGTAATAACTATTTTCTTCTTTGCAATCCCGTTGTCTATAATGAAAAGATAACTCTCACCTTTGTTTTTAACGACTGCTGCACTTGGTACAATAACATGTGTATCACCCTTTATTTTTATTTCTGCATGTGAAGTAAGTCCTGCTGCAAGCTTTTCATTGTTTTTCAAACTGATTTCAACTGGGAAATATGATCCCGTGCTTACTGACATGGATCCTATATTGTCAATATTCCCGGTAAAAGTACGTTCTGGATAAATATCGATAAACAAGTTAACAGACTGTCCGCTTTTTATATAAGGCAAAGCTTCCTGAGAAACTGTGCCGGTTAATTTCAAGAGAGACATATCCCCGACAGAGAACAAGGTGCTTCCGATTGAAGCGTTTTCACCAACACTAATATTTTCACTTAAAACAACCCCATCAAGTGGGCTTTTAATTTCCGCATTATTAATTTGATTGCTGATAGAATCCATCGACGCTTTTGCTGCTGAAACAGATGATCCGGAATCGACCTGGCTTCTTGCAATGTCATAAGCTCTTTGATCAGCATCAAGTTGGACTCTAGCCACAGCTCCTTCAGCATACAAAATTTTAGTTCTAGCAAGAGTATCTGAAGCACTATTAAAAGTAATATTCGCTTGTGCCTGACTTCTTTCAAGCTGCTGATAAGTAGAAACTGACTGCTGGTACTGGGCATTTAACTGAGAATTATCCAGTTTTGCAAGGATCTGACCTTGCGTAACTGAATCCCCAACTGTTACAAAAACATCAGTAACCTTGCCCATAAATGAAGCAGTCAAGTCAACTCCCTTTACTGGCAGGAGAGCTCCTGAAACTGGGAACGTCGCTTCT
>JAENWI010000159.1 GCA_016650115.1 Peptostreptococcaceae bacterium
AAACTGGAAAGGTGCATCATACACCCTGTGAAAAAAAGGGCAATTGTGTACAATGATGCAGCGATAGATTACGCCGCGGACATGCTTGTTGCTCTTGCGTATTACAAATTCAAAGACGACTGGGCAGATGAAAAAAAGGTGCTGGGAGCGCTTGGAATGGTCGCCTTTAATAACCTTCACAGAAAAATCACTGGCATGTACCCCGAAACCTGTGGTATTATTAATAAGTCTATTGCACAGCTGTCTGAGCTGGAAAAAGAAAATTGCCAGTCTATGGACGAAGCGGCAGAACCTTTTGCACAATTGATGAAGGCTGTTTTCTCTGGGTCAACGCTGATAGATGAAGTCGAAATCAAATCGCTTCTGGGGGAAATCGGATATAACGTTGGCAAGTGGGTTTACTTGATCGATGCAGTAGATGATCTGGAAAAGGATTTGGAGAAAAATCAGTACAATCCTTTAAAGGGTATTAAAGATGATGAAAATTATAAAAGCAGAGTGGAATTCAGTTTGATCTGCACGCTGGAAAATGCCAGTTTGGCCTTGAAAAAGCTTGGGTTGGAGAAAAATAAAGAAATCATTGAGAACATTATATACTCTGGGCTGTTCAGGAAAACGGAGAGCATTGTCGGACTTGTGAATTCTGAAGACGAAAATAATTCTGAAGACTAAGAAAATAGAGAATGAAAAATTGAAAGCGCGACCGAAATCGGAACCGGAATAAGAACCAGGATCAGAACCGGAATCAGAATCAGGATCAGAACCAGGATCAGGATCAGGATCAGAACTAGGATCGGAATCAGGATCAGAAACAAAATCGGAATCAGGATCAGAATCGGAATCGGAATCGGAATCAAGATTAGGGCCGGAATCGGAATCGGAATCGGAATCAAGATTAGGGCCGGAATCGGAATCGGAATCAAGATTAGGGCCGGAACCGGAAACAAAAACAAAATAATAAAATTAATGATATATAGATGAAAGGTAAATGACAAAATGAATCCATACGAGGTACTGGGAATTAATCAAAATGCTACAGAAGAGGAAATTAAATCGGCTTACAGAACAATGGTGAAAAAATACCATCCGGATAAGCACCAGAATAACCCACTTTCTGATTTGGCAGAAGAAAAACTGATGGAAGTAAATGAAGCATATGAGATGCTGACGAATGGCGGTTCAAAGAATGGAAACACCGCATATGGGAACAGAGCACACAATGGAGGATTTAACGGTGGAGGTGGGGCTGGAGCCGGATATAATGAAGGCTACGTGGAAAACCCAAAACCTGGAACCGCGGAATGGTTTTATCAGGCGGGGGTTGCTTCGCTCAATAAAGGTTGGTATGACGACGGGTTAGGGAAATTGCAGACGGCTGTATCAATGGCACCGAATAATCAGCGATATAAGCAAGGTCTGAACCAGGTACAGAATATGGGCGGCGGTTATAGAGCCGACGCATTTGGAAGAGGTGCCGGTCGTGGGAATGATGACTTATGTAGAATGATGCAATGCCTGGTTTGTACAGATTGCTTGTGTGATTGTATTTAAACGTTTTTTGAAGCCCATTATAGGCATCCGACATTGGGCTTGAAACCCAATATAGGATGCTTATAATGGGCTTCCTTTTATCCCTTTTATTGGAGGATTTATGAAAACTAACAAAGTTGCTCTTACTGGGGTATTGCTGGGGCTGAATATGATCATATTATTTGGGGCTACCATGCTGCCGGGAATTGAACTTAGCTTGTATGCTCTCAGTTCCTTTGTTACGGCAATCGTTGTAATGAGGGCATCTCCAAAGAGTGCAACTGTGTTTTATGTGGCAACAGTGCTTCTGGGTGGGGTCCTTTTGCCAAATAAACTGGCAATGCTACCTTATGCTTTGTTCTTTGGGTATTACGGAATTGCTAAATATTACATTGAAAAAATGCCCTGTGGAAAACTTAAAGATATCCACAAGCAGGTACTTGAGATTATTTGTAAAATCGCTGTTTTCGGGGCTGCTTTCGGCATAGGAATACTGATTTTCAAGGAGGGGTTTACTAGTGGTCTGTCTTTACCAGATTTTCCTGTAATCATCATCTGCCTTGCAGCTGTTGTGATTTTTGTGATGTATGATTATGTATTTACACTGATGTTGGTTCAGCTGAAAAGGTTTATAAAATAAAAAACCAGATTATTTCATTTGAAATAATCTGGTTTTTTCTTCTTTTGGAACTGAAATTTCAAGCATCCCTTATTCGACCTCAACATGGAACTATTTGACAAATAAGACGTCAAATAGATATTGAAAGAATGTGACATATAAGTATATAATCATTTTGAAAAGAAAAAAGCTTGATCTTGTTAGGGAAATTCGTGGAAGGCGAAATTAGCTGAAATTAAATTTAACGAATTACTATTATTATAATAACATGAATGAACCTGACAGCAATCAGCAGGGGCTTTCCAAGATTACGAAGGCTCAGGCACTCAAGACGGCTGCTGATTTTTTGGCAAGGGCTGCCCCGGGTTATGGCAACAGGATGAAACAAATCGTCGGGCAGGAACTTGGTGTTTACAGCACCGAATATCAGCTTTATTTCAAAATGTATGTGAATGATATCCCTGTAGATTTTATAAACGCTACGGTTTCGGTAAACAGATATACTGGAGAAATAAGTAATTATTACTTTAATGGCGTAATTGGTGATTTGAAGCTGATAAACTATCCGGCACCAACAGTTATTGTGGGCTTTGACGCCGCGGGTAAGGCATATATCTCAGAGATTGGCATGGACCTGAAGTATTACTCGTATTACGACTATATTAAGAAAACTCTGAAAGTATTCTCGGAGCTCTCTATGAGACTAATGTTAACTTTGTAAGACAGGCGATGATAAGATTTCTTTGGTGTATGATTTCATATGAACGTAAGCGTAAAAACTAACGTACTTGACGTGGAAGGGAATAAGTGATACCATAAAAAAATGTAGGGGGGACTCATATGAGTTGAGAAGGTAAAACCTGACCCTTTGAACCTGTCAGTTAATACTGGTGTAGGGAAGCAATTCATTATCTAAAACAACGGATAAGTGCTTTTCTTACTAAAGAAGAGCACTTGTTTTTATTAAAAACCGAATATGTTGCGGGGGGACTCATATGAGTTGAGAAGGTAAAACCTGACCCTTTGAACCTGTTAGCTAATACTGACGTAGGGAAGCAAAATCGATATTACGATGCCTGCCGAATTCAGCAGGCATCTTTTTGCATTTAATACCAAGGAAAGGAAGAAAAAGAAATGATTAATAAAGAAGACATTCGAAATCGGATGATCCAGGCAGTTGAAACTGTAAGGCGGACGAATCCTATGGCAGGGTCAATTACAAATAGTGTGACGATCAATTTTGTGGCTAATGCACAGCTTGCCATCGGGGGATCCGCTGCTATGGTTTATCTGCCCGATGAGGGTGAATTTTTGGCAAAAGCCGGCGGAGCCACCTACATAAACGTCGGCACACTTCTGCCGATTTATGAGCAGACTTTACCTCACATAGTAAAAGTTTTGCACGATGCGGGGAAGCCGTGGGTCCTGGATCCAGTCGCAGTCGGAATTGGATCGCTTAGAACTCAGTTATTACAGCAGTTTAAAGAATATAAACCCAATGTAATCAGAGGGAATGCTTCGGAAATTATCGCATTGGCAGGTTTGTGGGATTTGAACGGTGGTACGGATGTATCCAATGTCCGGGGTGTTGATTCTACGGATTCGGTAAGCGCCGCAAAGGCTGCCGCTATCGCGCTGACCAAATGGACAGGCGGGGCTGTTGCCGTGTCGGGTGAAACGGATTTAATAACCGATGGTTCCGTAATAGCCTTTTCTCATGGAGGGTCACACTTTATGGAGAAAATTACCGGGTCAGGCTGTTCATTGGGTGGAGTCGTTGCGGTATATGCAACG
>JAENWI010000369.1 GCA_016650115.1 Peptostreptococcaceae bacterium
AAAAAGCAATCTGGTAATATGTCAAGTTAATAAAAATAAACTTTAGAAAAGAATCGATTAATTGATTGCACAACAAAAAGACCGTTTCCAAATAAAAAAGGAAAAAGGTAAAAAATGGGAATTATTCAGTTTGGTTTACTCTCTTTGAAGAGTAAAGCTGATTCTTGGCCAGCAATCCAAAAATCAAGCGGATAAGTTTACGAGATGTAAGCGCGAGTGCTCTTTTGTGTTGATGAGTTTTCACTTCAAGATATTTCTTGAGATAGAAATCTCGGTATTCAGGAATATTGTTTCTAACGCTGTTAGCTGCTTCAATCAAATAATACCTGAGAAACTTGTTACCGGCTTTAGACATTTTAGTGTCATCGGCCCTGAAATCACCAGACTGATTCTGCTTCCAAACAATGCCAGCATACATAGCAAGAGCCTCATGAGAGTGAAACGCAGAAATGGTTCCAATTTCAGCAAGAATCCCGCTGGCATAAACTGGACCAATGCCAGGAATTGAGATTAAGCACTGGTATTCTAAAGGGTTAAGCCCTTTGATAGCTTTTTCTATAGCTTTATCAATAATTTTAATTTCTGTTTGATAGGCAGAAACACAGTTAAAAGAAGAAGCGATAGAAATGGTTAGGGGCTCATACAAACACTTGTCAAGCCGGTACGAGTTGCGTGCAGCCTGTCTTAATATATCGGCAACCTTTGCCGGGTCAGTAAATCGGTTTTTACTGGTTTTACAAACAAAATCAACGAGTTCTTCAATTGGCATGGAGACAAGGTCTTCCAAACTAAGCATTTCAGTCAAAATGGCACTTGCGGTAGCTGTATGGTTGCTAGTAAAAGGATGCGCCTCGTTTTTTAAAATAGAAAGTTCACTGAACTTGAGAAAAATGTTTGATACCATATAAGTTTTTTCTCTGGTAATGCATTCAACGAGATGTAGCCTATGCCTTGTGAGGCGTTGCAAAGCCAGATATTGGGAACCATGCCAAGGCTCAATATTAATACGACCAACCCTTGCAAAATCAGCAATGACAAAAGCATCTAAAGGATCCGTTTTGGAAAGACCAATAAAGGATTTCCTGTAATTTGCAATCATCTTAGGATTAAGACAGTAAACGTAAGGGTTGTAGGGCATTAATAGAGAACTGCTGGAAAGAAAGTTCGCTATATGGATCCCATAAAAAGAAGTTGATTCAAGAGCAAGTACAACAGTCTTGAACCTACTGCCTTCAAGAATAGAGATAAGTTTGGTTACAAATTCTTCTGCACCAGGCTGATTGTTAGGAACAGAAAACTGAAGAAGCTTGTTTGATTGAAAATCTAAGGCACAAACAACATTTGATTTGGAACTTACATCAATACCTACAAATAAAGTAGAAAGAAAATCTAATTTCTTCATTCAAAATCACCACCTTTCTTGGTAAGGATGAGGAATTTAGTAAGGGATACCCTAATCTTAAATATTAACTGCAACCTCGCATCATAAGCATTCACCTCCGGGAGAAAACTTTGCTGGTAGGCTCCCGCCAAGGGATGCAACATCTGTGTTAGCAGGATTTGGTATTTAAGTCAGG
>JAENWI010000197.1 GCA_016650115.1 Peptostreptococcaceae bacterium
GGATTCTTTTCTCTCACTCGTTTTTAAGTTCCCAGATAAAACAATAACCTCGAAATCTTTTTCGGACATTAAATTCACTAATTGTTCTATATGGCTTGTTCTTTCTGTCAAAACTAATGGATTTCTACCTATATCTATTGCATGAGCAACATCCGCAACAATCAATTCATTTCGATAATTACTTTCGCAAATATGTTTGTATACTTCTGTAATGCGCCATTCGTCTTGTTTTTTAAATAACGGCATTCTTGTACTCGTGAATCTTGGAACGATATAATGTTCAAAATCTCTTTTCTTTGCCTCCTGCTTTGCATCAACCTTGTATCTTACCGGACCACAATACATGAATATGATTGGATGATGTCCATCTTTTCGTATAGGTGTAGCTGTAAGTCCATAAACGTACTTGGCATCTGTAGCACTTAAAATCCTGCTAAAATTCTTAGCTGAAACGTGGTGACATTCATCAACAATGACAAGCCCATACTGATTGATCATCTGCTTTATGCTTTTATCCTGTTCAAACATAGACTGCATAATTGCAACATCAACAATCCCGTTAATGGTATTTTTACCACCACCGAGTTGTCCAATCACAGAGCTATTCTTTCGTCGTTTTTCAATGATTTCATCAATCTGCAAGAACTGCTCTAATCTTTCTTTCCACTGAGCCGCCAATTCTTTGGTATGGACTAAAATCAAGGTGGAACACTTTTTTTCAGCAATCAATCTTGCTCCAATGACCGTCTTCCCAAAGCCGGTTGTGGCAGACAGTACTCCCTCATGATATTTACTAAGTTCCTGAAACGCTTCACTCTGGTGACTTGTAAGCTGGCCTTTAAATTCAACTTTAATTGTTTTTCCTTCATTTCTTTGGTCAACTACAGAGTACTTTATATTGGCAGAATCAAGTTTGCCCACCAAATTAGATTCTACACCTCTCGGTAAAATTATGCTTTCAGAATCTTCGTCATAAAGAACGGTAACACGAGGTATACCATACGTTGACTGCCGCATTACTTGTTTTGCATAAAATTCCGGATTGGCGTATGAAGCAAGCTTTCTAATTAAAAGTAAAGATTTTGGCGACAAACCTGACTTTGAAATCCATATGCCTTTACTCCTATGGAGTATTACAGTATTAGGAAAATCACTTTGCTCGATAAATAGTGCTCTTTGTTCTTTATCTATGATTCCACTTTCATAACTTAAATCTATCGGCGTAATCGTTTTGCAAAATTTTGTTACAAATTCTTCAGAAATTCTTTTTACTTGTGATAAGTAGCTCCATTGATCTTCAATCTCATTCAAGTTTATATCAATAAAGACTGAATTCCCTCGTTCTCTTGCTTCCTTCTGTAAAGGAAGTGCTATAAGATTTCCAAAGCCATCTTTTTGCAGAAAGTCTTGGCTTGGAAATAGTCGATCATAGGAGTCAAACTTAATATTTCCACACTCTTGCATTGCAAGATTCAATATAATAGTTCCAAATTTCCGTGCAAGAGTTGCTTTCATTTCTCCCTCGAAGAAGAACCATAAATGACAGCCCTCACCTGAGCGAGAACGTTCAGAATAAACGGGAATGTTATTGTCATAGCAAACCTTAATAACGGCTTTGATATCCTCGTCCCATGTTGATTCATCAAAATCCATCGCAAGAAGAAAACATGTATCATTTGTTGTCATGGGATAAAGTCCTAAAACATTGTTGCCTAATAAATGATTTTTTATTTGTTCTTCGTTTAATGGTGCAAAATTGCTAAATTTACATTCGGTGCATTTAACCTTTGGCTTATTACATATCCCAGGTTTAAAATCGTTGTAACAATAAGGTGAGTACCCTGGTTTGTTTTTCCATCTCTTTGCGCAGACATCCACTCTCCCTTTAAATAAAGACTGAAATAATTCTATTTTCTCTTTGCTAGGGCTGTTATAAGTAATCAAAGTATCAGTTTGTTCCAAAATATCTTCTTTTGTTAAAAAATCAATATCAGTACAATATGATTCAGTTTTTTCAGACACGAGTTCAGCTCTCAGCTGCTGAAGTTCTTCTTGTAATCGTTTATTCTCTTCTTCAAGAATCATATATTTTTCATAGAGCTCATCATAATTCATCGCTTGACCTCACTCCGTGCGCCACCAAGCCCTAGCTGATTACTAATCACATCCACATTATCTTTATTAACCACTGCCCAAAACATCCTTCTTGGCCTTTTCCCTTTCAACTCTTTGATATCTATGCATGAGTATGAGCCAAACTCTTTCAAAAACATCTGCTTCACCTCTTTGATTTTAGCTCCTCGCTCTTTTCCTTCAAGACTTTCAAATCGTAGTAGTTTGTCTATTTCCAATGCTTTTTGAACTACACTCCAATCAGTTCCCTCAAATATTACTTCGTACATTAATTCTATAAGTGCTGCGCCACAAGCCACAGTCTGCGGATTAAAATCGACCTTTGAATTTAGATACAGGCTATTAAAGTCATTAACCGTTTTCTTCAAGAGAGCATCACTTCCGCTATCCGTTCTTTTATAACGAATCATCTGCATTCTAACATCTTCCTTTATCTCATCAATATCAAAACTGCAATTTCTCTCTTCGCATTCCTGCTTTGCTCGTTTCAAATACTTTTCACGGATTTCATTAATATCAAGTTCTTCATAATGTAATTTTGTCAACATCCAAATATCATAAAATTGCTTGATCTGTTCATCAAGTCTATCCTCTTGTACCCCAATCGTATTGGGCCCTAGCGTTGTAAGTTTATCCGCAAATAAGTGATTAAGCGATAAAATTTGATATTCCAAATCACTATTTACAGCAAATATATTATTCCCGTTTGCAAGCGTATACTCCACCGGCTCCTTTTGCATA
Organism: Peptostreptococcaceae bacterium; assembly: GCA_016650115.1. GTDB lineage: Bacteria > Bacillota > Clostridia > Peptostreptococcales > Anaerovoracaceae > JAENWH01. The sequence goes on from JAENWI010000197.1 coordinate 2,875, forward strand.
ATAAATTCAACCTTAACTTCCTGTGTAATGATTTCTTGCTCTTCGCTTCTTAATTCTTTGGCAGTCAATACAGAAGGCACCTCTACATAATATGTATATAAAGGCAAGGTTGTTCTTGGGTTTTTTGGTATA
>JAENWI010000326.1 GCA_016650115.1 Peptostreptococcaceae bacterium
AAGCATTTGCAATGTTTACTGGATCGGTATAATTGCCATTAGAAAAATTGATGGCAAATTTCTGGCTTTTTCTTGCCCTCGATTCCCTAATCCCATAGGTCAAACCCGCCGCTGATGAATGGAATAGAACCATATCGACCTTGCATATAACCATTTCTGATGTTTTCGGTCTTTCGCACAGGGAATTCGTCCAGGGAGTAAAGATCAGATTCTCCTGTTTTATTATTTTTCTCAGTAAAATAGATTTGATCCCTTCTGAATAATTCCAAAGTTAGGAGGTTAATGTCATGAGTAGTAAATATTAGCTGGGCATTATTTTTATTAATCTCTTTGTCGTGGAACAAATCAATTATATAACGAACGAGTAATGGGTGTAAGGTAGTATCGATTTCATCAATGATAATGGATTCTCCATTTTCAAATGCATTTTTTAAGAAAGGGCTAAGATTAAATAAATTCTGAGTGCCAAGAGATTCTTCCTGTAAAGCCAGGTCATAATTTATAACATTCCCGTCTTTATCTGTAATGTTATGTTCGGTGGTAATCTTAACATTTTCTTTTGTCATCAATTCTGATTCAAAGGTAAAGTTGGATATGTTAATATCAGAAGCTTTTAGCAGATTGTTAGTAAATTTTTTTAAATTGCCATCTTTATCATTCTCATATTTATCAAACGCAATATTTTCTAATCCAGAATAGCCGGTGAATGTATTGATACTATTAGAAAACCAGACAAAAGCCTCTTTTGTCTTTTCATAATTCCAAGTGGTTGCTGTTGATAAAAATAGTTTGTTCGCGGTATTCCTTTTGGAAAGTTCATTTAACTCTTTTCTATTTGTCGTCGGAAATTTATATGTATTAGTATTACTTCTTTCAAAAATTGTCGTTGGTTTTGACGTTAGGTAACAGTACAGGTATTCATCAACGATTACAGATTGTGTAGCTGAAAACCCGTAAACATACTTGATACCTTTTGAAGTAAAAATAAATTCAAATTTTGTTGGCTCATTTTGAGTGCTTTTGTCAAATTTAAACGGAATAATTCCAGGGATTTTTGAATCAACCTGGAGACCATTAGATGTTCTGATTGCCATTATTGCAGTAAAGAAGGCTCTGATTAAATTGGACTTTCCTGAAGCATTCGCACCATAAACAGCAACAGATTTTAGGCAACTGTATTTGCCATCTATCGCTGTATTTCCCGTATTTTCTTTATCCTGACTTGGAACTAGGCTGAGAATAGTTTTACCTTTAAAGGACAAATAGTTTTCAACACTGAACTGAATAAGCATAATAATCACTCCTTTAAGTCATTATATTACATAATTCATATAATGCAACATGTTTTTTGAAATATTTATCAAAAATTTGCAAACAATGCGCAAATAAGCAGATAATATATACGAATATATGGCTTTATCATAATCAGAGATGAAGTTGCGCAAGTTTAGAAATATAGGTGTTATGTAAAAATAATTGTTAATTACGCCCTATTGAATAGGGTATAATTAGTCAAGGAAAGGAAGTGATATCAGTGAGTGTTTATGATGGGATAATGACAGGGTTGAACGAAGTCATTGAATATGAAAGAGGAAATCTAAAAGTAAAGACGCGAACAGTGAAAATCATTCCCCCTCCAACATATACAAGAGAAGAAATTAAAGGACTTAGAAACCAGTTTATGTTCTCTCAAAGAGTGTTTGCTGAAGTTTTAGGTGTTTCCCCTAAAACAATTGAAGCATGGGAAGCGGGAAAAAACCATCCGGATGGAAGC
>JAENWI010000218.1 GCA_016650115.1 Peptostreptococcaceae bacterium
CTGGAGTGGCTCATTCGTACAACTATGAGGGCTGCCAATGACAATCTGATTGTAGAAAGAATGAGGGAATATAAAGAAGTTATTAATTTCAATCATTCCAAGAAAGATATAAATATTTTGCAATACGGCGACGAAGTAATTGTTGATAGTATTCAGGATTTCGGTTGCACTCCGGGCAGTTTAGCTCAAACACTTGCAAAGGTTTTGTTTGCAGGCGCAGATATAAAAGTGAAAAAAGAAAACAAGGTGTTTTCTAAAACCGAGCGTTCGGCTTTGCTTCCATTTGTAATTGCCGAATATTATGCTGCAGTGCGTGAACGCAAAACCCTTCAGGGAAAAGGGATATCAATAGCAAGAAACGAAGGAAAGTATAAGGGTAGAGCAAAAACCGCAATCGACAAGATAAAATTTGAGGAAGCCTTAAAGAAATTCAAAACAAAACAAATTACCATAGAGGAAGCAATGTCATTGTCGGGGATATACTCTCGCTCAACTTTTTATCGCCGCATAAAGGACATATAAAAGATTTTTTCATATGGCATTCAGCGGTATTCGTAGCAAACGGCAATAATCCTTTTGTGCTTCAATTTCACATTCGGCAATTAGCTTGTTAAATGCGATGCTGCTTGGGTTTTTTGTTCGTTGTGCAGTAGGATAGTTTCTTCGGTGATAACAACTTCATCGATTTTATATTTCATCCCATTCCTTGTAGGTAATCAATTTGACATTTGAGTTTTTTCTTGCTTCTTCTGTACATTTTTTAGTAAATCCTCTTTTTGAAAACAGATAAAAATAATTATTTTTGTAATGAAACATTTCACTTTGCGTCAGCAAATCGCGTAACACATCTCTGTCAACAGGTTCATTTGTCCATTTGCATTCTCCAAACAAGGCTGAATCCATGTCAAACGCCATCAGATCAATTTCTTCCTGCCGCCTTAGTTTCGCATTATTTCCCCACCAGCGTCCCAACTCCCCAAAGAAAAAAGGTGCCGATTTGACGTTTTTGTATAGATATTGTTTGCAGATGTCTTCAAATACCAACCCCATAAAAGAATTCAGTTGTGGCTCTATTTTATGTGTATACACCTCTTCTCCCAAATCTGAAACGATGAGGCTCATGTTTGGGAATACAAAGCGATACCAAAACCGAAACATTTGATCATCAAGAAGATAGATGGTTTTTTTACTGTTTTTTTCTGTTATGGGAATTTCTTTTTTGACTATTCCAAGGGAAATCAAGGATGTCAGGTATTTTCCGCACTTGTTGCTTTCCATGTTGTTTTTAGTGGCAATTTCATTTAATCTGGAGGCACCGCCAGCAATAGCTTCTATGATTCCATTATACGTTGAAGGCTCTCGCAATTCCTGTTTCATAAGGTTTGTCGGTTCCTCATACAACGCTCCGGAGGGGCTTAAATACAAAGAAATAATATTCTCCTTCAATGTGAACATTGAATTGATTTTGCTTAAATATTCTGGAATTCCTCCAGTGATTCCATACAGTATGCCTTTTTCCTCCCCTTCAAATCCATTAAAAAATGGCAATGCTTGAAAGTAGGTAAAGGGTTTTATCCAAAACTGAGAAGTTCGTCTCCCATACAGAGGACTTTTGTAGCCTAAAACCTGATTCTCCATGAAACTCATAGATGAACCGCATAGTATTAAAAACAGTTTGCTCTCCTTCAGGTTCAAATCAATATGCGCCTGAATAATGGATGAGATTGGTCGATAGTTTTCCGCAAGATATGGATACTCATCTATCACAAGAATCGTTCTTTTATCTTTTGATATATTGTGAAGATAATCAAAAGCCTTCTCCCAGTCAGAGAAATAACTGTTATCCAACTTATCCCGATTAGAAATACTGAAAACATCGCTGCTGAAATTTTGAAGGTTGATTTCCCCGCTTGCCTCCCTAGCTACAAAGTAGATGGCATTTTTGTTTTTACAGAATTTCTTGATTAATGTGGTCTTCCCCACCCGACGCCTGCCATAAAAAACAGCGAATTCAAATTTATTACTATCATACATTTCATTTAATTTTTTCAACTCTGTTTCCCTGCCATAAAACATAATCCGAAGCACCTCCTTTAAGATATAAACAAACTCGTAAGTTGCATACTTACGAGTTTACATTATATCTTTTTCCGGATTGAGTCAAGTAAATCTTTGATATTCGTTAAAGTTCAGTTGAATTAGAAAATCAACCTCATAGGAAGGATTATTCTCCGGCCAATATCGGGGTGTTGCCTCAAATTGATTTTTAAGTGCCTGCAGCACATAGTTTTCGCTCAGCGCGCCTCTAAACTCAGTGAAAAGACGGTATCACGTTATTTTATATAATTCCGCGATTCATTACACGTTATTATGTATATTTTTGTGATTTTAACGGGCGATGTAAACTTATTTTCTATACATTATAATGATATCTGCAAGCCAATATATAAACAGTATCTTCATCAAATTTATATATTATTCTATCTTTGTCGTTAATTCTTCTGCTCCAGTATCCATATAGGTTTCCCACCAATGGCTCTGGTTTTCCAACCCCTTCATTCCCGTTTCTGCAAATATCATCAATTAATGAATTTATTTTTTTCAATGTTTTTTTATCCTCAGTTTGCCAGTAAACATAATCCTTCCATCCATTTTCAGTAAAAGCCTTATTCATCGGCTTCTACCGCAATTAACTCTTTCGTAGATATGTCCCCGTTTTCTAATTGCTTCTTCGAATCCATCAACCAGTCGTAGTTCGCTTTATTTCCAATGACATACAGATTTTCCATCATGTTATTATAAGATTCTTCAGACATCATCA
>JAENWI010000271.1 GCA_016650115.1 Peptostreptococcaceae bacterium
AGCATAACCAGTATCCCTGCCAGTATTGGCTGTATTTTAAGCTTTGTATTGAGGAGTGCTGTAATAACACCGGCAAGACTTCCTAAAACGAAGGAAACAGCCAAGGCGAGAATTGGATTCCCGCCCAGGCTGCAAATCATTGCAGAAGCTGCCGCGCCTGTAACAATACTTCCATCAACTGTCAAATCTGGGGTGTTTAATGTCCTGAAAGACAGGAATACCCCCAGCGCCAATATGGCATAAATCATTCCAAGCTCCACTGCGCCAAGTAGCGCTGCATAAGTAATCATACTCTCTCCTTCAATATTTCGGTTTCGATTCAGGTTCTGGTTCCTTCGATTCAGGTTTAACCCTTCGATTCAGGTTTAACCCTTCGATTCTGGTTCATTCCTTCGATTCAGGTTTAATCTTTCGATTCTGGTTCATTCCTTCGGTTCCAATTCTGTTTTAAAACGCTTTATTCTCCTAAAACAGTGGCTTTATCCAATACGGATTGAGGAATCTCAATGCCAATGGTTTTTGCCGTCTGATTGTTTACATAAATGTCCATATCCGTCATTGTTTGAACCGCCATGGTGGCTGTATCAGCTCCATTTAGCACAGCTGCTGCCATTTTCCCTGTTTCTTTTCCTAGTATAACATAATTGATCCCATATGTGGCAAGTCCACCGTCAGAAACCATGGAATCTGCCCCAACATAGAAAGGTATTTTTGCATTGTTTAGGGTTTCTACAATGATTGGCATTGCGGAAGCCACTGTATTATCAATTGGAGAGAATACTGCATCTGCTTTTCCTGCCAGGTACTGGGCCGCCTGTTGAACTTCACTTGTGTTTGTAATTGCTGATTCAATGACTGTAAGTCCGTTAGCAGCAGCATAATCCTTCAAATCATTTACAACCGAAACTGAATTCACTTCGCTTGAATTATATAATGCGCCAATTGTCTTGATATCAGGTGTGATCTCAAGGGCAAGATCCATAATCATCTGTGCTGAAACTGCATCCGAAGTACCTGTTACGTTTCCACCTGGAACCTCTAAGCTATCCACCAGCTCTGCCGCCATCGGATCTGTTACAGCAGAGAAAATAATTGGAATTTCTGTGGTTTCACCAAGGGCAGCTTGTGCTGATGGTGTTGCGATTGCAATGATTAAATCATAATTCTGAGAAGAAAATGACTGACAGATGGTTTTCAGGTTTGCCATTTCATTTTGTGCATTTTTGTAATCAATAGTGACAGTTTCTCCGTCAATAAAACCTTCCTCTGCAAGCTGAGAAATAATATTTTCTCTGATTGTATCAAGGGAAGGATGTTCAACAATTTGAACAATTCCTATGGTTGGAAGTTCTTTGGCAGGTGCTTCTGTTTTTGCACCTGCTCCTCCACAACCTGTAAATGCAAGAGTTACCATCATCATTACTGCTAAAACTGCGGTTAATTTCTTTTTCATTTTTCTTTCCTCTTCTTTCTTTTTCCTAGTGTAAGGTTTTTCGTCAGATTTCTGACTCAAACATGTTATTTAAAATGGTTTCTCTGCACATATTAGGAATTAACCGTACAAAAAAACACTTATCCTATGTACAAGGACAAGCGTTAACCTGCGGTACCACCTTGTTTAACAGACTTTGACATCTATTCTCTCTGCAGAGTGCCATCACACCCCTGGCCATTTACGCTGGCTCACGTCTTCGCTACCTAACTGCTTGTCTAAAATTCTCGTCTCGAACTCTCGTCTCGAACTCTTTCTTGACTGCTCATTTTTCACGTCGCCCTCAGAGGCCCATTTATCTGTGACTGCATCTACCCGGCTTACACCAATCCGGACTCGCTTGAAAATCGCCTTACAGTTTTACTCCCTCTTCATCGGTTTATTCTTTACTTGTTTTTATATTACTTGATATTTTGTGCGTTGTCAACAACAAAATTATCTTTTTTTGGTTTTATTTACAAATTATTTTACAAAACCATTAAAAGTTATCTACTATCTTTATTTGGTGATGTGTAGGACCAATGTTGAAATTATGATATTATTGAAAGCATATTAGTGAAAGCACATTAGTGAAAGCACATTATTGAAAGTAATAATTTCATACTTTAGGTGTTTTTACGTGGAAAATGATAACTATTTATCCTCCAAAGCCATTTTCACCTTCGATTTCTCGGCTTTATTGCTACGCCTTTCATACTTTTAGCGTTTCAA
>JAENWI010000415.1 GCA_016650115.1 Peptostreptococcaceae bacterium
AGATGCTTTAAAGAGTGGATTTCCTGATATGTCAGGATATGGCTGGGCTGAAGGTTATATTAGTTATGCAGTCAAAAAAGGCGTTACAAAAGGTTACCCAAATGGAACATTTAAACCAGGCAGTAAAGTAACCTCAAATGAGCTTGTGACCATGATATTAAGAGGCGCAGGTTATTTTGACGCTTCCCTTGAAGGCGTGTGGCCTGTTAATTATGTTAATATGGCAGATACACTGAATTTTTACATTAACCTTCCTAGTAAAGACGCAATGCCTCAATATGCAACAAAGTGGATGGCAGCTCAAATGGACTATAATGGGTTAAGTCTAATAGAAAAAGCGAATCCGACCCAAGCCACAGTTTTATTCGGAGAACCAGAAGCGCTTCCTGATTTTACCCAGGCCAAATTTATTTCTGCAGGCAGTTTTGATCAGAGTATTTTACATTTTGGCGGGATGATACTTGATGATAAGACCCAGATTTATACTTATGGTGAACGGAACGATTATGTGGCAGGTATGACTTTATCTGCAATCAAAAGTGATTATATAACGGACAGCATTTATAAATATAAGAGAGTAATAACTCCAGCACAATATATACTTGAGAACAATAGAATAACTAGTATATTACTTCCAAAAGATGTAGGATATACTGGGACCATTTACTGTGTAATAAATGATGTTTCGAATGGATTGGGGACGCTAACTGCGGCCAGAGAAATTAACTGGATGGTTTTGCCAGAGGTAAAAAATATTCCTTCGATTCAAAATTATTCTGATGGAATTGTTTTTAAACTGAACTCTTTAGACGGTAAAATACAAAGTCTGGAAGCCGTTCCGGATATGGCATACGGATATACCACGGTTGAGGATTACAAAATCAATGGACCTGTAATGATTTCATCTGGGGGAATTGGCAAGTGGATGCAGATAAGCAGCACGGCAACAATATACACAATAGATACAAAAGATCAGAATAAATATAAAGTAGGAAGCACCGCAAGCATAAAGCAAGGGATGCAAATCAAATTATTTGATGTATCGGATGACGATGAAATGATGGCAGATATAGTGATAATAAAGGAGTAAAGATGTATCAGCAGTTTTTTGCTTTGTTGTAATATTAAATATGATAAAAACATTTATTTTGTAGAAAGTGAGAAAAATGGAAGCCTTAATAGTCGCATTTCAAGTAATGGCACCAATATTTATACTGATGTCTGTAGGATTTGGGGCAAGAAAATTTGGAATTTTAAATGATATAATAATAAGACCAATTAATAATTTGCTTTTCAGAGTATTTCTGCCGGCCATGTTATTTGTAAGCATATATAATATGAATATAGATGAACTTTTTAATGTGAAACTTATTGCC
>JAENWI010000173.1 GCA_016650115.1 Peptostreptococcaceae bacterium
AAAACTAAAGCTTGTGAAGAAACAGACCACTGCCCAACTTTGGTTCAAACCATGTTGATTTTGGGGGCATTACCATATCATGATCCGACACCGTCAGCAATTCCTCTATTTCAACAGGGAAAACCCCGAAGGCAACTTCCATATCCATCATAACTCTTCTCTTTAATTCTTCATGTCCTCTGATTCCACCTATAAAATCAATTCTCTTATCTGTTCTTGGATTCTGAATTCCTAAAACAGGACCCAGGATTTTATCCTGCAGAATTGAAACATCTAATGAATCAATTATGTGATCAGATATAATTTCGTCTTTTGCCGTCAATTTATAACATTTATCTGCAAGATACATGGAAAATATATGTCTGCTCTCAGGGAAATAAATATTTTCGTCCTTCTCTTCAACCAAAAATCCCGCTTCCCTGATTTTATTTATGAAAGCCTCTTTGCTGTTTCCATTTAAATCTTTTACAACCCTGTTGTAATCAAAAATTTTAAGATCCTTATCAGGGAAAACAACAGCCATAAAAAAATTAAACTCTTCTTCACCTGTATAATCCGGGTTTTCTTCTCTTCGCTTTAAGCCCACCTTACAAGCTGAAGCGCTTCTATGATGGCCATCTGCAATATACAAGGCAGGAATATCTTTAAATGCCATCTGAATCATTTCAATAATCCCCAAATCGTCAATGGTCCACAAAATGTGAGAAATTCCATTCGCTGATATGATGTTATAAATAGGTTCATTGTTTGCCATAATATTTTCAACCAGGGATTTTATTCTCTTGTCTTCACGGTAAGTTAAAAATACAGGTTCGGTATTCGCATCACATATATTAAAATGATTTATTCTGTCGATTTCCTTTTCAACTCTGGTGTGCTCATGTTTTTTAATAATGTTGTCCTGATATTCATCAACCGAAACGCACCCTACAATACCAACCTGGCTACGACCATCCATAACTTCCTTATAAATACACAAAACCGGTTTTTCTTCCTGAATAAAAGTATCTTCCTCCAAAAACTTTTCAATATTTTCTTTCGCTTTTTCATAAACGCTTTTATCGTAAGGATTTTCCTGATCCGGAACATCTATTTCTGATCTGCATATATGTAAAAAGCTATACGGATTGTTCTCCGCCATTTCTGATGCTTCCGCTCTGTTCATTACATCATAAGGTAAAGAGATAACCTTATCAGCTAATTCTCTTATTGGTCTTATTGCCTTAAAAGGTCTAACAATCGCCATTATTTTATCTCCTTTAATACACAATTTATTACTTCCTCTATCGACATTCCTGTCGTATCCAGTTCTAGTGCATCTTCAGCTTTTTTCAAAGGATTCAGTGCTCTTGTTGAGTCATTGTGGTCACGTTCCTTTATATCTTTCAACACTTGTGCAAAGGATACCTTTTCACCTTTTTCATTCAGTTCTATATATCTTCTTTTTGCTCGCTCCTCTGGAGAAGCTGTCATGAAAAGCTTAAATTCTGCGTCAACTAAAACGTTGGTCCCAATGTCTCTGCCATCCATAATAACATTTTTTGTCTCTCCCATTTTTCTCTGAAGTGCAACAAGTTTTTCTCTGACCTGGGGTAGAGCAGAACAGTCTGACGCCATTTTAGATATTTCAGGCGTCCTTATTTTTTCATTAATAATCTCATCATCCAGTATAATATTACCATTTGAAAAATCTATTTCTGTACCTGCTAAAAGTTTTTCAAGTTTTTCCATCTCAAAAATGCTGACATTATTTGCAATCATCTTATAGGCTACTGCCCTGTACATGGCTCCTGTATCTATGTAATCCAAATTCAGCTGTTTTCCTACGGCTTTTGCAATTGTACTCTTTCCGGCACCGCTTGGCCCATCAATTGCTACCCTTATTAATTTACTCATTTAATACCTTTCTAATATTATAAATATCTCAAGCATTGAAAATACTTAAATCAGATTTCACCCTTTTCGTGTTTTAAAAACTTCTCAATTTCCGCAATAAAGGTATTTGCATCCGTAAATTGTCTGTATACAGATGCAAACCTTACGTAGGCCACCTCGTCAAGATTCTTCAACTGGTCCATAATAAGTTCCCCAATGAATTTAGTCTCGACTTCCTTTTCCATCATGTTATTCAGGCCTCTTTCTATATCGTTGACAATTCGTTCAATTTCGGCAATTGGCACCGGCCTTTTTTCGCACGCTCTTATAACTCCATTGATAATTTTATTTCTATCAAAAGCTTCCCTGCTTCCATCTTTTTTAATAACAATTAAAACTATCTCTTCCACCTTTTCATAGGTTGTAAATCTTTTATTGCAGTTTTCACATTCTCTTCTTCGTCTGATTGCCTGACCCTCGTCTGTAGGTCTTGAATCGATCACTTTGGTGTCTTGATTTTCACAAAATGGACATTTCATAACATACCTCCTACACTTTGCTATTGTTAATTTTGAGTTGTTTTTGATATTTCCAACCAACCTTTTTAATTTTACTATATATTGGGGGTTTTGCATAGATTATTAACGGAATAAAGCCCAGATAGAAGAATATTTTTATATTTCTTCTATCTGGGCTTCTATGCTCATCTAAATTCCGGCCACAAAATCCGGCATGATTATACTTCTATTGTTATTTAGTGGTTTTCGACTCATCAACAATAAACTTGATTACTTTCTCAAGCAGGAAGGTCTTTTGAAGATTTTCTTTTCCTGCAAAGGTTTCGAAATCTTCTCCCTTTTCTTCCTTAAACGCTTTTTCCGATTCAAATCCCTGCTCTTTTAACGCCAACAGTACAAGTTCCTTATATTCCTTATCCGAAATACTTATGTCCTCTGCTTTTGCTATCGTATACATAACCATTTCCTGTTCAACGATATTTTCGGAATATGCATCCAGATATTCCTGGAAATCAGCTTCAGCCATACCAAAATATGACTCAACAAACTTATTTAATTCCATTCCTGACTGTTCTGCATATTTTGTGTAATAATCCATGTTTTCCTGTTTTCTGGCAGCAATTTCTCCATCTGGATACCCTTTAATTTCTGCATTTTCCATGACCTGATTCCAAAGTGTATTTTGTTTTTCCGTTAAAACGCCATCTTCCTTCTTTTGAAGAAGTTCCTGCTTAATGCCAGCTTCATATTCTTCAATTGTTGTATATTTGCTGTTCGTTTTTACAAAATCAAGGTTGTATTCAGGTGTTACAGGACGAGAAATACCGTTTACTTTAACCGTAAACACAACAGGTTTACCCGCCAGCTCCGCTGATCCATAATCTTCAGGGAAGGCAACATTTATATCAACAGTTTTGCCTATTTCCACTCCAATTAATCCTTCCTCAAATCCAGGGATAAACTGTCCTGCGCCTACACTCAAGTCATAAGCCTTAGATGTTCCCCCCTCAAAAGCGACACCGTCTAATTTGCCTTCAAAATCGATATTAGCAATATCTCCATTTTCAATTTTTCCTGTTTTTGAA
>JAENWI010000430.1 GCA_016650115.1 Peptostreptococcaceae bacterium
CAGTCTGTTGCTGACTTTAGTATCTTTGTAATTTTCAACCACCTTTTCCATTGCCTCATAAATATTGAAACCTGAAATCCTGTACTGACTCAGAAAATTTCCAATCAGCTTTTCACCTTCATAGCTGCTTTTCCTTCTGATCGTTTCAATTTTAATTTTCAACATCAAAACCGGCAAAACGCCCATACTAAGTCCTGTCATTATGGCCTTTAAAGGCGGGAAATTTTTCATCCCAACCAATGTAACAAGGATTACCACAAACATCGTTAAAAGGACGAATTTTTTTCCATCAATTCCTTTCCTAAAGGCTATGCCTGTTAAATCATCCAAATAGATAAATAATCTGCCAGGGCCTTCCATTTCTTTCCTTCTCGCTCTAAGTCTATATCTCATTTTTAATTTCATCTTGTTTTCGATTATTTCTTTATAGAACAGCAATCCTATTCCAATTAAAACAAGTGTGTATAAAACAAATGAAACTGACATTGTTATCATCTTATCCATTGGCTAATTCCTTTAACTCCATGGAGAATTTTTCATAAATCAAAGCATCCTCCTGTTTCCCTGCATTTTCTTTATCTCTGCTTATTCTGTTCGTCCACTTCCATGTCTCGTCAGAATAATTATAGGAGCAAATTTCGATTGTGCTTATCTTCTGGTTTTCGGCATCGAAGCTTATTTCATAAATGCTTTTCAGTCTCTTTTGGCTTTTATTCTTAAGTTGAATAAAATGAAAGATATAATCAAAACTGGAAGCCACTTTGTTTGCAGTGTAGTGGATCTCACCTCCCAGTGTCTTTACAATTTCACTGGCCACATCATAACAAAAGTCTAATGGATTTTTTGTATGGAAGGTTATTTTCATCCTTCTTGTTCCCTTGCTTGCCACTTTGATTGCTGTATCCAATGCCAGCCCGTCTCTGGCTTCCGCTACAATGATGTAGTCAGCATCGCTTCTAAGAATATTTTTCGTAATAGTTAAAAGCTTTTCGTTGTCAGCCAGTATTTGAATGATGGGAGCATTCGGCATTATTTTATGAAGAGGAATTTCCGGGTCAGTCTCCACCATTACACCTTCAAGGCTTTGATCTTCATAACTTTGCCAGGTGGAAAGGAAGGTGGTTTTACTTGTCCTGACTGCTCCTGTAAACGCTACGTTGTATCCAAGCGTAACCATATCTGTAAACAAGGGAATTGCTTCATATGGAATTGTTTTTCGTTTTGCCTGCTCCTCAAATGAGTATTTTGGGATAATATATCTCCTGAAAATAATTACATCTTCCCCTTCTTTTACAAGTGAGCCTCTGAAAATGGTCACTCTTGAGCCATCCAGCA
>JAENWI010000118.1 GCA_016650115.1 Peptostreptococcaceae bacterium
AAATCGGGCAAAAAATATTTGTGCCGTTTAATCGTGGCAATAAGTTAAAGGCTGCATATGTATTTGAAAAGATGGATCAGCTTGACAAAGAGGTAAAGGGCCTTAAATATGTGGCATCAGTTGACCAGGAAATATACCTGAATAGGGAAATGATTGAAACTTGTGTCTGGATGAAACAGCGGTATCTCTGCAGATATATTGAAGCCATTAACTGTTTTACACCTACGGGAACCAAATCAAAACGAGGGAAAGAGAGAAATCCACATAAAGAAACAATTGGAGAAGAAATGATTTTTGCTTCTCTTACTGATGAACAAAAGGCTGTTTTATCTCGTATTTTCTCCACCTTAGGAAAAGGGAAACAACAGATATTCCTGCTTCATGGGGTTACCAGTAGTGGTAAGACAGAGGTATATATGCAAACAATTGCCAAGGCAATTGAAGACCATCAAAATGCCATCATGCTTGTTCCTGAAATTTCTCTTACAAAACAAATTATTGAGCGATTTATTGGAAGGTTTGGCGCTGAAAATATTGCAGTGCTTCACAGTAAGCTGTCGCTGGGTGAAAGATTTGATGAATGGACGAGAATCAGAGAAGGCAAGGTTAAAATTGTTATTGGGGCAAGATCAGCCATATTTGCACCTTTAGAAAATATTGGTGTCATCATTTTGGATGAGGAACATGAGTCCACTTATAAGTCGGATATGAGCCCTAAATATGATACAGTTGAAGTAGCCTTAAAAAGAGGTAAAACACATAAAAGTACTTTAATTCTTGGGAGTGCAACGCCATCTATTGTTTCAGCGATTCGGGCGGAAGAAAAGATTTACGAAAAGCTTTCATTAAAGGAAAGATACAATAAAAACAGACTGCCAAAGGTTGAAGTTGTCGATATGCGTGAAGAATTAAAAAACGGAAACACATCAATTTTGAGCAGAAGACTCTATCAGGAAATGAAAGAAATTCTGGAGGAAGGCAAGCAGATCATACTTTTTTTAAACAGAAGAGGATACTCCACCTTTGTTTCCTGTCGAGAATGCGGTTATGTGATGAAATGTCCTGAATGCGGGATATCCATGACATATCACAAAAACAAGGGCGAAGTATTGTGCCATTACTGCGGATATAAGAAGGAGCTCCCTAAAAAATGCCCGAATTGCCAGGGGAAATATATAAAATATTTTGGAACAGGAACTGAAAAGGTGGAGGAGTATGTACAGGAAATTTTCTCTGAGTATCCTGTGGCAAGACTGGACTTTGACACAATGAAACAAAAGGGAAGCCTGGATAAGATTTTAAATGATTTCAAAAAAAACAAAACAAAAATACTGGTAGGAACCCAAATAGTTGCGAAAGGACTGGATTTCCATAATGTTGGTTTAGTTGGGATCATTGCAGCAGATGTTGCACTGAATATCCCCGACTTTAAATCTGCGGAAAGAGCCTTTCAATTGATTACTCAGGCTGCAGGCAGAACAGGCAGAGGGGATTCAGAAGGTAAGGTAGTCATACAAACCTATAATCCTGAACATTATGCCATTATTCACGGTGCAAACCAGGATTATGAAGGATTTTACCAAATGGAAAAAACAATTCGTAATGGGCTTGGATATCCACCTTATGTTGATATCGTTCAGATAATAGTAAATAATGAAGATGAAAAGGAAGGCATGGAGGTTGCCGGATTTATCTATGAGAAACTGGTAGAAATCCTGGGAAAAAAAGACAGCTATACAATCTTCAAACCACATCAGGCCATCATAAATAAACATGGAAAGTTATTCCGTTATCATATTATTATTAAGGCAAAAAGGGGCAGCAGAAAAGAGTATATAAACGAACTGAAAAAAATTAAAAAAAATTATACTATTGGAATAGACATTAATCCATATAGTTTAATGTAATGATTTAGACTATGGAGGATGGAATAAATGGGATTAAGAAATATTATGGTTGAAGGCGACGATATATTGCGAAAGAGAAGCAGAGAAGTGACAACCGTTGATGATAGAATAAGAATGATACTTGATGATATGCTGGAAACCATGCGTGAGAGTGATGGTGTTGGAATAGCAGCGCCACAGGTGGGAATCCTTAGGAGAATGTTTATAGTTGAAGCTGAAGAAGGAGATGTCTTTGAAATTATCAACCCTGAAATAATAGAAATGGAAGGTTCTTTCATTGGCGAAGAAGGCTGTTTGAGCGTTCCGGGTATTTTTGGAAAAGTAGAGAGACCTGAAAAAATTAAGGTTAAAGGGCTGGACAGATACGGGAAAGAACTGATTTGTGAAGCCGTAGATTTGAAGGCTGTTGCAATATGCCATGAGTTTGATCATCTGGAAGGAGTCTTGTTTATTGACAAGGCAACTGATTTAAGGAAAGCGGGAGAAGACGAATGAAAATAGTGTTCATGGGAACGCCTGTTTTTGCAGTACCTACCCTGGAAATTCTGGCAAAGAGCGGACATGAAGTGGGTTTTGTATTCACACAACCTGACAAAGCAAAGGGCAGGGGTAAAAAAATTCAATTCACAGCAGTGAAAGAAAAAGCTGTAGAATTGAATATCCCGATTGTTCAACCTGAAAAGGTAAAGGGCAATCAGGAGATTTTTAATTTACTGAATAATTATAAGCCTGATTTGATTGTTGCAGTCGCCTATGGACAAATATTGCCAAAAGATATATTAAAGATTCCAAGACTTGGCTGCATAAATATACATGGTTCGCTTCTGCCAAAATACAGGGGAGCAGCACCGATACAAAGAGCAATCATTGATGGAGAGAAAAAAACAGGTATTACCCTGATGGAAATGGCTGAGGGCCTTGATACGGGTGATATGATCGCCATGGCAGAGACGGAAATTGAAGAAAAAACATTTCCGCAGTTGCATGATGAGCTTTCTTTGATGGGAGCAAAGCTTCTGATGGATTGCCTGGAAAATATTGAAAGGGAAATTATTAAGCCCGTCAAACAGGATGAAGCAAAAGCATCCTACGCCCCAATGCTTTTTAAAAAGGATGGACTTATTGATTTTTCAAAAGACCCGGGTTTGATTGAGAGGCTGGTAAGAGGGTTGAATCCATCTCCGGGGACGTACACAATTTATAAAGGAGAAATCCTGAAAATATTTCAGGTTGAGGTACTTAACAAGGAAAATCCTGAAGAAATAGGAACCATAACAGGTATTTCAAAACAGGGAATACAGGTATCGGCAGGCGGCGGCACCCTTTTAATCATGGAGGTGCAGGAACCAAACAAGAGAAGAATGACAGTCGAAGATTTTATTAAAGGACATCATGTTGAATTATTTGGCAAATTAGGGTAAAATAAAGAGATATGTGGGAGGAGAATTATTATGTATTTTGGTATGCTTGATCCAACATTTATAATACTTATACCAGCAATGATATTTGCTTTTTTCGCACAGTCAAAAGTGCAGTCTGCATATAAAAGATATGCAGGAGTTCGAAACAGAAATGGAATAACCGGGGCACAGGCTGCGAGAAAAATTTTGGACAGCAATGGGCTCGAACAGGTTCCCATTGAAATAACTCAGGGCAAACTTTCTGATCACTATGATCCAAGAAAAAAAGTCATGAGGCTTTCTCAAAATGTATATAATGACCCTTCAATTGCATCTGTAAGCATTGCAGCTCACGAATCGGGGCATGCCATTCAGGATGAGAAGGGATATGCTGCATTGAAAATCAGAAATACGATGGCACCAGCTGTCTCTGTTGCATCAAATCTTTCGTGGCCATTACTGATTATTGGTATTGTGATTACCAGTGCAGGATATTATTCCGGGGGGAATATGCTTTTTAATATAGGTATATTCTTATTTGTTGGTGTTGTAATCTTTCATGCAGTTACACTGCCAGTTGAATTTAATGCCAGCAAACTGGCGGTTGCAGAATTGCTGCGTCTGGAAATAATTCATGAAGAGGAAAGAACAAGTGCAAAAAAAGTACTTTCTGCAGCTGCGATGACTTACATTGCAGCATTAGCTGTAGCTGTGGCAAATCTGTTAAGGATATTAGCAATTAGGGGGCGTAATTAAGTATGGATGCAAATAGAAAAACTGCCTATTATACATTGATGGATGTAGAATTAAAAAAATCCTATTCAAACATCTCATTGAATCACCATATCATATGTGGAAAACCAGATTCTCCCGCATTTGTAAGAGAACTGGTATACGGAGTACTTGAGAATAAACTACTGCTTGATAATATAATTGATCATTTTGTCGCCAATGGCATTGAAAAGATTAAAGCAAGTGATTTGATTATTCTTCGAATGGGTGTGTATCAAATTGGGCATATGGATTCAGTGCCGGAATATGCGGCTGTAAATGAAAGTGTTAATCTTGCAAAGAAATTCTCTAAGGGAAGAGAAGGATTCATTAATGGTGTTTTAAGATCATATATTAAAAATCCATATGCAGCGAAGCTTCCAGACCGAAATGTAGATGAAATTAAATATTTGTCAATCAAATATTCTTATGAACCTTGGATTATAGAATTATGGATGGATCAGTTCAATACTGATTTTGTCGAGGAAATGCTTGCTGCCGGCAACAAAACCCCTGAATTGGTTATCAGGGTCAATACTCTTAAAATATCAAGAGAGGATTTGGCTAAAAGATTAATGGCAAAGGATATTGAAGTTGAGTACAGTAAGCTTTGTGAAAAAGCATTAAAGGTTAAAGGAAGCAGACTGCTTGACGGGATATTGTACAAAAGTGGACTTTATTCCATTCAGGATGAAAGCTCTATGATCGCCATTTCTAAACTGGATCCTCAACCGGGAGAATTTATTATTGATGTTTGTGCTGCACCTGGGGGTAAAACCCTTGCTATAGCCGAAAAAATGGGGAATCATGGCAGAATATTAGCACAGGACATTTATAAAAGAAAATTAAATGTTGTCTTATCAGAAGCTGAAAGACTGGACTTGAATATCGTTGAAATCAGAACATGGGATGCAACAAGGGTAGATTCGGCACTGGCTGAAAAAGCAGATCGTGTCATAGTGGACGCACCTTGTTCCGGATTAGGCGTCATCAGGAGAAAGCCTGAAATTAAGTATAAGAAGGAATCCAGCGAAATTGACAGTTTGCCAAGAAAACAAATAGAAATTCTGTCAGCATCATCAAATTATGTAAAACCTGGCGGCATTTTGCTTTACAGCACC
>JAENWI010000385.1 GCA_016650115.1 Peptostreptococcaceae bacterium
ACAGGATTTTGAAATCGCACTTTTCCCTAGTCTCCACCCCGTATAATGCCATTTTCCGTCAGGCTTAAATCCGACCTGGCCTTCCAATTCTAAAAGGAACAACTCCTTATTTAGATTTTCTGGTGTGTCACTCAATTTTAAGGCGAGGTCTGCTACGGATAATGGAATCGCTTTCAGAATTTCAGCGATGGGTGCCACTTTTACTTTAGCCTTTTGTTTTTTTAATTGGCTATTAAGATTCCCTTCCTTGCAAATATATGGTATCGCCCCTTTCAGAATCAGCTGGTTACAGCCAATACTTGAGCTTTCGAAAATATTATTAGGGACGGCATAGATTTTTCGATTGAACTTTTTGCCAAAGTCGGCGGTCATTAACGCCCCACTTTTGGCTCCTGCTTCAACCACAACAATTTCATCAGCCCACCCTGCAAGTATTTTATTTCGATTGATAAAATGATGAGGTTTTGGCAGTGTGCCTGCCGGATAGGGACTGATTACTGCTCCGTTTTTTTCTATTGTTTCCATTAGTTTCAAATTTTGTGCTGGATAGCAGGTGTCAAGTCCATTAGCAACAAAAGCATAGGTGATTCCACCTGCATCAAGGCATGCCTGATGAGCCAAACTGTCAATACCTGCAGCCAAGCCACTCAAAATAATTGAGTTGTTGTCCACATATTCCCTCCATATAAGTTGGGCAACAACTTTTCCGTATTCGGTGGCCTTCCTTGTACCCACAACTGCTACCGTCGGTTTTGCTTCCATACTAAGTTCCCCCTTATAGTACAATACCAGTGGTGAACTCGCCTCAGCTCTGGAGCTTCCCCTATAAAACGGGTTATCTATCGTAATGGTTTTTATATTATTATTGGCATTTTCTTTAAGAATTTCTTCACTTTGCTCTAAGTTTCTTCTTTCTATCTCGTTCACAAAGTTTTCCCTGGTTTGATACTCCTTAGGGAAGTCTAAAATAGAGGCTGCGTAGATATTTTCCGGTGTTATGAATTTTTTTAGTAACTCTTTTTTCTCCATTAATTGAATACTTTTCAAATTGCTTAACCATATATAATACGCAATCATCATTTCAGCACCAGCATATTGCTTTTATCCTTATCCAGATCTCTTGCCATTAACCCGTATATCATATGCTGTTTCAGAATTTCTTTCGAACCATCCAGATCAGCAAAGGTTCTGGAGATTTTGATGATTTTATTATGAGTTCTTGCACTGAATTGAAATTTCTCATAGGATCTTTGGAGCAGGTTCAATGAATCAGTGTCAAGTGGGCAAAATACTTTTATATGAGCTGACTCCATCTGCCCATTGGAAGTTATCCCTTTTATTTTTTTAAATCGCTCCAACTGGATATTTCTTGCCATTTCAACCTTTTCCTTTATTACTGCGGATGTTAAGTTTTTCGATTTTCCATCATCTTCAAACAAATTCACTTTCCCCATATACTTTTGTATGTCTATCCGATCAAGTATTGGTC
>JAENWI010000296.1 GCA_016650115.1 Peptostreptococcaceae bacterium
AAGCCCAATCTAGGCTGCTTATAATGGGCTTGCAAGAAAGGGCAAATTGGTATAAAATACTATGATGGAGAAAATATAGAAATGAGAGAGTTATGAATACATTAAGAAACATTGAGTGGAAAGCTTTTGGAAAGCAATTTGCCATCTATTTTATAATAATTACGCTGGTAATGATTCCGGTTCAGCTTGTGCTAACTAAAATTGGAGGGATCAGATTATTTTCCGGTACCCAGAATATCATACGGGATATGGGATATCTTGTTAATGAAGACAGTCCTTTTTATAAAGAATTCAAGAACAGCGAGCGTGTAAACATTCTGGTATTGGGTGTCAACAGCGGATTGACTGACACAATTATGCTGGCTAGCTACGATATGAAAAACCAGAGAATTGATGTAATATCCGTTCCTCGTGACACTTATTATTACAGAGAAGGATATGTTAATCCTGCGGCGCACAAAATTAATGCCATTTATGCAGGCGATGATGTTATTGGTACGGCCAGGGCGGTAAGCGATGTATTACTTGGCATTCCTATCAATTATTATGCAGTAATAGAATATGACGGGGTTTCAAAGGTTGTTGAATCGATGGGGGGTGTCCCTATGGATATTTCTTTTGACATGGTATATAGTGACCCTTATGATACGCCGCCGCTTAAAATTAATATTTCAAAGGGTGAGCAGGTGCTTGACGGAAAGACAGCCGTTGAGTATTTGAGGTATAGAAAAGGTTACGCTGAAGGAGATATTGGAAGAGTTGGCGCACAGCAGTTGTTTGTGAAGGCAGCTTTTAAACAGGCAATTGGTAAGGATCTAATCAAAGTAATAAGAACAACAATAGAAAATGTGGATTCTGATTTACCTCTTGGCATGGCAATAAAAATCGGCACGAATGCGCTTGGACTTGAAGCTGAGTCATTGACAACATACCTTACACCTGGTGCTTCAGGGACCAGTGACGGAGCATCTTACTGGAGAACTGATTCGAAGGAAATAGAGCAGATGATCAGGCAAATTTATGCGCCAGTTGTATCTGAAGAATAAACAAATAATTAATCAAGTGGAGATTAATATCAGAAATGAGTAGGGGATTAGTAGAGAATGAATCACGAGAAATTTGAAATCAACCAAAGAAAAAAACTGAGAAAAGCAAAAGTCAAGATGAAAAAAGCTGAAATGAGACAGTCTATAAAGGATGAAAAAAGATTGAAAGCGGGTAAACCAATTAAAAGCAAAGAAAGTAAGGCAGCCAACTCTGCAGGAAGTAAGGCAGCCAACTCTGCAGGCATTGCATCAACAAGCGGTCTTAGGCCAATTAAAAAAAGCAATAAAAAGACAAGGAGCAATGGGGCGGTATTTGCTGTCACTTTTATTCTGATGTTCATATTATTTACGACGTTGCTTGTTGGTGGAAGAATGATGCTGAAAAGTTTTGGAGCTATTAATCCTTTTGTGAAAGCTGAAGAAGTCGTTGCACTTGAAACTCTGATCGATGAAGACAGCCCTTTCTTTGAGACCTATAAAAATTCGAATAAAGTAAATGTATTACTGCTTGGTGTAAACGGTGGAATGACCGATACAATTATGCTGGTCAGTTTTGATATGGATTTAAAAAAGGTGGATGTTATTTCAGTTCCGCGTGATACTTATTATCATAGACCAAACCGAGATGGGGCTGCCGAAATGAAACTGAATGCGGCTTACAGAGGTGAGGCAATTAACACCGCGCGAGCAGTGAGCGACATTTTGCTTGGAATGCCTATCAATTATTACGCCGTAATAAAGTATGATGGGGTTGAGAATATTGTTGACAGCATGGGGGGTGTTCCAATGGATATTCCTTTTGATATGAAATATAATGACCCTTATGATACGCCGCCTCTTGTAATAAATATTCCGGAGGGTCAGCAGACACTTGACGGGAAGCACGCTGTTCAATTTTTAAGATACAGACATGGATATATTGAGGGAGACATGGGTAGAGTGACGGCGCAGCAG
>JAENWI010000155.1 GCA_016650115.1 Peptostreptococcaceae bacterium
AACCATAAAACTATCATTAAAAAGGCAGCAAAAGAAATAAAATATGCCCAAAGTTTAAAGGTTATGCTTTTTCTGTCAAAATTAAACTTCAAATTTGTATCCTACCCCTCTTAATGTGACGATGAAGTCCCTGTATTCCCCCAAATTATTCCTGAGATTTTTGATGTGTGTATCTATGGTCCTGTCATCTCCAAAGAAGTCATATCCCCAGATATCTGATAACAGCTTATCCCTTGATAAAGCTATATTTTTGTTTAGTACCATATAAAACAGCAATTCATATTCTTTTGGCGTGAGCTCTATTCTTTGGCCATCTACACTGACGACTCTAGCAATAATATCTATAACAAGCCCGTCAAAGACTAATGCTTCATTCCCTGACTTGACGCCGGAGGAATGCCTAGCCAAAACAGCGTTTATACGAGCCATTAGTTCTTTCGGGCTAAAGGGTTTAACCATATAATCATCAATCCCAAGTTCAAATCCGAAAAGTTTGTCGTATTCCTCTCCTCTTGCGGAAAGCATAATAATTGGTGTTGATTTTGTTTTCCTTATTTCTTTGCATGCTGAAAATCCATCTAGCCGGGGCATCATAATATCCATTAGAATTAAATCATAATCATTTTTTTTGCAGAGCGCAACAGCGTCCATACCGTCAGCAGACTCTTCCACCTGGTATCCGTTAAATTCCGCATATTCTTTTATTACTTTACGGATGTTGATTTCATCATCGACAATTAATAATTTTTGCATATCGGTTCACTTCCTTTTCTGAATATTCATACCTTTTTTATAATATACCGGATATGTGAGAAACGTGTGAAGTTTGTATAATATATTGTAACATATTAATGTAATTATAATCCTGAATGTTAATAGAATTCAGTTAATGGAATTTAGTAAAATACAGTTAATAAAATTTAGCAAAATAATAGTTGACAGCGTATAACCGTTGTGATAAAATAAAAAATTGTTTACTTGACAGAATGTCAGATAATGCCTTATAATATATTATGTAAGACTGGAGGTCTGAATATGTTTATTGTAGGAGACAAAATCGTATACCCGATGCACGGAGCAGGGGTTATTGAGGAAATTGAAGAAAAAAAAATACTTGGAGAGACTAGAAGATATTATATTCTTAGGGTGCCTTGCGGGGATATGAAAATAATGATTCCAATAGAAAGCAGTGATGGGGTTGGTGTCCGAAATGTAATGACTGAGCTGGAATTGGGTGATGTGATAGAATCATTACAAGGTGCCACCACTGAAATGTCTAATAACTGGAATAGAAGATACAGAGAAAATATGGAGAAATTAAAAACAGGAGATGCCTTTGAAGTTGCTGAAGTTGTCAGGAATCTTATGCGTTTGGATAAGGAAAAAAAGCTTTCTACCGGAGAAAAGAAAATGTTATCCAATGCAAAACAGATTTTGCAGAGTGAGATGATTTTAGTAAAAGATATAGACATAATAACTGCAGCTGCTATTATAGAAAGGACGGTGCAATCATAGCCCGTCATAAAAAGCAACTGCAGAAAAATATATAAAAAGGAGGTGAGATATGATGTTAAAAAAACTGTTTAGAATGGCTTTCACCTTTGTTGGAGTGGTTATTGGATATGAAGTTTCCCTTTTATTTGAGTTTTTGTTTAAGTTAAGTTCGGTTTTCCCTGACTTTGAAATAACAGCAACTGAAAGATTTGGATTAGCCGTAGCTTGTGCACTTATTTTTGGAATAATATTTTTCAGGGCAACGCCATTCCTTGGAAGGCAAAGTGCAAAGGTGGCAAAGGATATTGAACATGATTTGCAATCGGTGCCGACAAATGATATTATCGTTGGTACATTCGGATTAATCATTGGATTAATTATAGCGTTTCTTGTAAGTCAGGTGTTTGTAGAAATGCAAATTTTTTATTTGGGAACAATTCTTACGATTGTAACATATCTTATGCTTGGGTATCTTGGCGTAATAGTAGCGACAAAAAAAGCAAAAGACTTTTTACCAGCTTTAATTTCCAGTAGAAAAGGTACACCAAGTGGAAAAACAAAAGGCAAAGCAAGCGATGCCACGCCAAAGATTTTCGATACAAGTGTTATTATTGATGGAAGAATCGCTGATATTATGAAAACCGGATTTATAGAAGGCAATATTGTTATCCCGGAATTCGTTCTTGTTGAGTTGCGGCACATTGCAGATTCCTCGGATTCGCTGAAAAGAAACAGAGGGCGAAGAGGATTGGATATTCTTAACAAAATTCAAAATGATTATGGTGTGGAAATATACAATACAAATGGGGAAAAGGCACTTGAAGAAATCCCTGAGGTGGACGTAAAGCTGTTAAAGTTGGCTCAGCTCATAAATGGCAAAGTCGTTACAAATGATTTTAATCTGAATAAAGTGGCTGGGATAAAAGGTGTAGAAGTATTAAATATTAATGAACTTGCAAACACGTTAAAGCCAGTTGTTCTCCCAGGAGAAGACATGCAGATTTTCCTGGTTAAAGAAGGAAAAGAAAGCAATCAGGCAATCGCTTATCTGGATGACGGAACGATGATTGTTGTTGAAGAAGGCAGAAAGTATATAGGGCAGACGGTGGAGGTTATGGTAACAAGCGTTCTTCAAACTTCGGCGGGAAGAATGATTTTTGGAAAACCAAAAAAACAGGTTTGATAGTGAAGGTATTATATGTATAATGATAAAATAATAACTGTAATAATTGCCGCTGCTGGTTCTGGAAACAGAATGGGCGGCGGCATTCCTAAACAATATCTGAGTATTGGCGGTACGCCAATACTGATTAAAACAGTAAAAGCATTTGAAACGAATTCTTTTATTGACAATATTCTGGTTGTAACAAATATTGATTATATAAATTATTTCAAGGATGAACTGGCCAGATTTGGTATTGAAAACATTGATGTGGTTTCTGGCGGTGAACAAAGACAGGAATCTGTTTATAACGGTCTGAAGGCAATGCCAAAAAACACCGATTATGTCATCATCCATGATGGGGCGAGACCGTTCGTATCGAAAGAAATTATATCGGATACATTAGAAGCAGTTTTGGAAAAAAAAGCGGTTGTTGTTGCAGTCCCGGTAAAGGATACAATAGCACGTCAGGTTTCATCAAAGGAACCGTTGCTTCCCCGTAAAAAAACATTTAAGGGGTTGGAATATTTTGACCGAAGCAGTTTGTTCTCAATTCAGACGCCACAAGCCTTTGAAAAAAAATTGATTATGAAAGCCTTTAAAGCAGCTTATAAAGATGAATTTTATGGCACAGATGAGGGAATGCTTGTGAAAAGGCTTGGACATACCATACACATTGTTAATGGAGAATATTCAAACCTTAAAATAACCACAAAAGAGGATTTGCCAATGGAAAGCAGAATCGGTTCAGGATATGATGTCCATCGTTTAGTAGAAGGAAGAAAACTTATTCTTGGAGGAATCAATATTCCTTTTGAAAAAGGCTTACTTGGACATTCTGACGCGGATGTTCTTGTGCATTCAATCATGGATGCGTTGCTGGGTGCCGCAGCCTTAGGAGATATAGGAAAACATTTTTCTGATGATGATGTGGAATATAAAGATATTTCAAGCATGATTCTGCTGAAAAGAGTACACAAAATTCTTTTATCAAAAGGGTATAAGATTGGGAACATTGATGCTACTTTAATCTGTCAGCGACCTAAAATAGCACCCTTCATTGGAGACATGACTGCTAATATCGGAGAAACCCTTGAAATAGATGAAAACAGAATCAGCATAAAAGCGACGACTACGGAAAAGTTGGGATACATAGGTAGAGAAGAAGGTATCGCGGCAGAAGCCGTTTGTCTGTTATACAGGTAAACAATAACCAGCAAGGAGAATTAATAATGAGACTTACAAAAATGTTCTTGAAAACACTTAGAGAAGAGCCTGCAGAGGCAGAAATAGCAAGCCATAAACTGCTTCTTAGAAGCGGAATGATCAGAAAACTCGTCTCTGGAGTTTATGGATTTATGCCTCTTGGATA
>JAENWI010000426.1 GCA_016650115.1 Peptostreptococcaceae bacterium
TATGGAATAATGCATTGGAAATAATGACAGGGATTCTTTCTTCTGAGATGATTGGTAAAGGGAACTATGAATATACAATTCCATTTCATGGAGAAGCAAGAGCTAAATTGATAGATTTGCTATTTCAGGAGGATCCGCTTATCAGTAGTTTGTATAGTAATATGAGTCGTGAAGGTGACTCCATTACTGGAGAGATATTCTGCCCGGCATTACATGGCAAAAAAGGATCGTGGATTTCATCCAAAGCCTCCCTGATTCGCGACCGTGATAGTAACATCATAGGTGCAATTGAAAGCATCCGTGATATCTCGGAGAGAAAACAAGCGGAAGCTGAAATAGCACATTCTCATGAACTTATGAGCTATATTATTAAACACAGTGCAAGCTCAGTTATTGTTCTTGATAAAGATTTAAGATATATCTATGCCAATCAGGTCGATTCTGATGAATATAAACCAAAGCCTGAGGATATAATTGGAAGATATCATTATGACATGGTTCCAGATTTGCCTCAGAAGTGGCATGACGTGCATCAAAGGTGTTTAAAGGGAGAAATTATAAGTGATGACAATGATCCTTTTTATAGGTCAGATGGAAGTATTGACTGGACCAAATGGGAATGTCGGCCGTGGTACGAAATAGACGGTTCTATAGGGGGTATAATAATTTATACCGAGATTATTACTGACAGAAAAAATGTAATTGAAAACTTAGAAAAAAGTGAAGAACGTTTTAGAATAATGTTTGAAGAAGCTCCATTAGGTATCGGCCTATTTGATTTCAAATCTAGAAAAGCCGAACATATAAACAAGAAATTTAAGGAAATAATTGGGCGAGATAATGAAGAAGTCCTAGACTTTGACTGGCAGAAAACCACGCACCCTGATGATATGGAAGAAAGTCAAAGGTTCAGAGCTCTTATGCTATCTGGAGAAATTACTGGATTTAAAACGAGAAAAAGATATTATAAGTCAGATGGCAAAATAATCTGGATAAACATAACAGTTACACTTTTAGATTCTATAAATGAATCAAACCCTAAAGAAATTTGTATGATTGAAGACATTTCCAAACAGATTGAACGGGAGGAAAAAATCCTGTATTTAAGCAACGTGGATTCACTTACCGATGTATACAATCGCAGCTTTTTCGAAATAGAAAGAATAAGACTTGATGTTGAAAGGCAACTTCCGCTTTCAGTTATTGTTTTTGACATTGATGGGCTTAAGTTAATCAATGATACTTTTGGTTATTCGAGTGGGGACAAACTTTTAAAAGCAGCGGGAAATATTATCAAAAAATGCTGCAGATTAGAAGATATCATTTGTAGAGTGGGAGGAGATGAA
>JAENWI010000265.1 GCA_016650115.1 Peptostreptococcaceae bacterium
ACAAACAGCATTCCGTCTTAATACTGATTTGCTAAAACGGTTGAAAACCGAGGCAACGAAGGAAAACCGAAGCCTTAACAATTACGTTGAAAGCGTCCTGATGGATGTTGTCTATAACGAACCGAACGAAGAAACGAAGGAAGCTATCGAGGAAGCACGTTCGGGGAAGAGTGCCGGAATTGTAGATACCAGTAGTGTGGAAGCTTTTTTTAAGTCCTGTGAAAAATGAAGATTTTACATAAAAGTACACAGTATAAAAAGGATTTTAACCATTTGATGCGAAAATCTCCTACACTTCAGGGTCGGGGCTGAGACTGGTTAGTTATCAAACAGGCTGAACAACCGGGAAATATTTTAAATTCGGGTAATAGTTTGTTGAAAAAGAATAGATTTGCGGTAAAGCCAAGTGTTTGCAGAATGAAAAAAAAATATCCCTTTGGAAAGTTTATGGATTACAGTTCACTGTTTTGTAGTTGTCTTTTTCTGTCATTCCCTTCTGATTCTATTAGTATTGGGTTCAATCGTTTAAGAAAAGGAATATGAAAAAAATCCTTGTCATTGATGACAACCGACTTACTCTGAAATTGATATTAGTGATTCTGAATGTTGATTTTCCTGATTATAAGATCATGTTGTCGAAATCAGGAATAGAAGGGATAGAAATAGCGAAAAGAGAATTGCCGGACACTATTTTGCTTGATATTTTGATGCCTGAAATGGATGGGTTCGAGGTGTGTACTATTTTAAAAGGCGAGGAATCGACCAAACATATCCCGATCTTATTGGTTTCCGATTTGAGCGAAATTAGCTTTCGGATTAAAGGGTTAAACTCCGGTGCCGATGCTTTTATATCCAAACCTATTGATAAAACGGAACTTAAGGCCCAGGTTAATGTAATGCTACGCATCAAATTTGCAGAGGATTTGTTAAGAAAGAGGAATAAAGACCTCGAAATTCTGATCAAAAAGCAAACAACCGAATTTAAGAATGTAGAGGAACGCTATTTGACGGTATTGGAATATACACTCGAATATTTCTGGGAGGTTGATAAAAACGGACAGTTTATCTATGTGAGCCCTGCAATTGTGAGAATTTTAGGTTTCAATTCCGAAGAAATTGTCGACAAAAAAACACTTTTCAATTTTTTTTCAAACAATGGGAATACTGAAGCAACAGAACTCCTGGAAGGTATTTTTGCACGGCGGGATCATTTCGCAGGGAATGAAATCTTGTATTTGCATGAAAATGGTGAAAAGATATGGCTGACGGTAAGTGGATTACCTGTTTTTGATAGAGAAAACAATTTTGCCGGATACATTGGTGTGACTCATAATGTTACCAGAAGAAGAGAGGCAGAAGAAGCCAACCAAAAGCACCAGGAAGAAATTAATGAGTACCAGAAGAAACTTAAAAACCTTTACAATGACCTTACTGTTGCGGAAGAAATGGAGAGAAGAAAAATCGCCGAATACTTGCATGAGGATCTGGGACAAACAATCTCTATTGCTTCGATTAAGCTCTCTTCAATAGCCAGGGGGAACCTGCCATCTGCTGTTAAAAAAACACTGGAAGAGTCTTCCGAACTCTTACGTGAAGCTATTGACGATTCGAGGGTATTGGTTTATGATTTAAGCCCACCCATTTTATATGAATTTGGACTGATTGCCGCAATCAAATGGAAACTGGAACAGGTTGAAAAGCTGTTTGGGGGAACCACAATGTTCTCGGCTGAAGAGAATTCGATCGAACTTGAAAGTAACATTACGGTATTTCTCTTTCGTATGGTATGCGAACTACTTAATAATATCATCAAACACGCTGGTGCTGATTTAATAAAAGTTAAAATCCAAAAAAATCCAAAAAGTATTTCGATCACGGTATTTGACAATGGAAAAGGATTTGAATTCAGTCCGTTGAACCTCTCGAAGCTGGAAGGATTTGGCTTGTTTCGCATCAATGAAAGGCTCGATTGTCTTCAAGGGTCCCTGATGATCGAGTCCAAACCATCACAGGGAGCAGAAATTACAGTGACTGTCCCAATACTAAACGGATGAAAATACACGCCTTATATCCCCTACCTGAACGAAGGGGGGTTACGGCGTTTTTTGATAAAACAAGCACTTTCAAATATCGAGCCGAACGTAAGGGATGCCAAAACGTTACAGGCGGACGCAGCCCTGAAGCTGACAGCATTTCACACAATATTGACGCTGCCAGGTCAACAAAGGATGCTCGAAGATAATCAGACTAAAAGGAGATTCTTCTGGCAAAAAAAAGG
>JAENWI010000463.1 GCA_016650115.1 Peptostreptococcaceae bacterium
AGAATTCTTAATGACTGATTTTTCGCCGATATACTGTGGTGGTCTTGCATCTGCATTTGAATTTGAAATTATTTTAAAGTTTTTTTCGAATAAATCAAGGCTTGGCGAATCCCCAAGCAATTCCATATTTGCCATGTAATAACTTTCTATTGTACCTACATCCTTCCAGTAACCGTCAAATCTATGTGCAAACATTCTTTTTTTATTCATCAGAAGACTTGGGATAACGTTCTTTCCAAAATCATTCTCTGAATAAGGATTTGCCTCATCAACAATCAGCGCGTCTCTTAAAACCTCCCATGAAAACATATAAACCCCCATAGAAGCCAGGGTGCTTTCAGGTACTTTTGGTTTTTCTATAAATTTTGTAATTTTGTCTTCCTCATCAACTGACATAATGCCAAATCTTGAAGCCTCTTCATATGGGACATCAAGAACTGCAATCGTAGCATCAGAATTATTGTCAATATGTTCCTGAAGCATGGCATTGTAATCCATTTTATAAACATGGTCTCCCGAAAGAACAAGGACATACTTAGGGTTATATTGATCTATAAAGTTAATGTTCTGGTAAATTGCATTCGCAGTTCCTTTGTACCATGTTCCGCCTTTAGGTCCCTGGTACGGTGGTAATATATGCAGTCCGCCTTTATCAATATCCAGATCCCAGGCTGATCCCAGCCCGACATAGGAATTCAGCAGAAACGGTTTGTACTGAGTCAGCATGCCCACCGTGTCTATGCCTGAATTAATGCAGTTGCTAAGGCAAAAGTCGACAATTCTGTACTTGCCTCCAAATTCCAGCCCTGGCTTTGCGATATTTGCCGTAAGACATTTCAATCTGCTTCCCTGTCCGCCAACAAGCAGCATTGCTACACATTCTTTTCTTTTCACAAATACACCTCCTACTATCTATGCCTACCAATAAAATGTTTTCATAATTTTACGTTTATTTTTAAATAAAGACTCTAATTATTACTTATGTCTTACCATCCAGATATCATTCGCATAATCTTTGATACTTCTGTCACTTGTGAAATACCCTGCATTAGCTATATTATTCAATCCCATTTTAGCCCACCTTAATCTGTCCTTGTAAACCTGGCAAAGATCATCAAAAGCATCCATATAAGATTGAAAATCATTTAATACAAAGAAGGTGTCATTATTATTTACAAGAGAATCATAAATCATTTTTGATTCTCCAGTGTCTGATCCATAGGACCCATCAATTAGTTGATTCA
>JAENWI010000371.1 GCA_016650115.1 Peptostreptococcaceae bacterium
CTGCCAGCATTAATTTCACAAGGGTTGGAGCGGTTCTTCAAAGTCTTTAATCCTTTGCCCCCGGGGTTTTATGGTTTGCACCATGTAATCCTTATTTTGTGCTTTATGGCGCTTTGCCGGATAAAAAACCCTGAACAATTAAAAAAACACCCCCCGGGTGAACTGGGCAAACTGCTTGGCCTTGACCGCATACCCGAAGTTGGGTATTTTAGGACCAAAATAAAGCAAATCACCGACCAGTCAAAAGCAGATGAACTGCACACGGAGCTGTTCCGCTCATGGGCAGAAGAAATGCCGGAAATGTTTTTTTATATCGATGGGCATGTCCGGGTTTATCATGGAGAAATGGCTAACCTTCCCAAACGGTTTGTATCGCGCGAAAAACTTTGTTTAAGCGGAACTACCGAATTCTGGGTAAACGATCAGCAAGGCCTTCCCCTGATGGTTGTCACGGGGGAGCTGAACGAAAAATTAAAGACAGCCATCGAAGAAATCATTCCAAAAATACTGAAAGAAATAATACTGCCAGCCAAACCAGGCGAACCAGTCTTCACGATTGTTGTCGACCGTGAAGCGTATGAGCCTGCATGGTTTATAAAATTATGGAGCCAGCACCGTGTAGCAGTAATCACGTATCGCAAAAACGTTAAAGACGAATGGGACAGTTCATTATTCTATAATGTTGAAACACAGATTTATAATACTACTGTAACGATGCAGCTTTGCGAAATGGGAACCCTACTGAACGGACACTGGTTCAGGGAAATCCGGAGACTTTCCAAAAACGGGCACCAAACATCGGTATTGACAACACACCCAAGTTTGTCGCTGCCCGAAACAGCAGTAAAAATGTTCTCAAGGTGGGCGCAGGAGAACTTCTTCAAGTATATGATTGCAGATTTTGATTTCGACCGGATGATAGAATACGGGACAGAACCTGTTAATCAAAAACGCACCATTCCAAACCCCCGTTACAAGGAGTTTACTTACCAAATAAAGAAAGCCAGGGAGAAGAAAGCCAGGCTTGAAGCCCGGATTTTTCAACAGATGGAAGGCAAAACCACAATCGGTAACAAGACCATCGAGCAGGTCATCTTAAAAAGTGCGGACATGATTGAGAAAATTAATGGATATAACCAGCAAATCGGAGTCCTTTTGGCAAAAAGAAAAAACCAACCTTCCCGTATCAGTATTGCAGAAATGCCTGGGGAACAACGTTACAATAAACTCATACAAGAAAGCAAGAAGCTAAAGAATGCAATAATAATGCTTGCTTACAGGGCAGAATCAACACTATACAACATTATGCCAGAATTTTATAAAAGCACCCAAAAAGAGGGACGGGTGATTTTAAAAGAGATATTTACAAGCGATGCTGATATGATTCCCGATTATAAAAACAATACCCTTACAATCATGTTGCATTCGCTTTCTACGCCAAGGGCAAATCAGGCTGTGAAAGAATTATGCGACTTCTTGAATCAAACAGAAACCTGTTTCCCCCTCACAAATTTAAAATTGATTTACAAAACAGTCGCAATTTAATTTACGAAAGTCTTGGATGTCTGAA
>JAENWI010000457.1 GCA_016650115.1 Peptostreptococcaceae bacterium
AGTGACTCTCTTTCATCTGTTATCAATAAAATAAATTCAAGCAACGCAGGTGTTAATTTAGCCTATTCTTCCATTACAGATAAATTCAGCATGACTGCAAATGAAAGTGGTGCTGTGGACAACATTGTCATCTCTGAATCCGGTGGTAATTTAATGAGTGCTCTTGGGCTTGACCCATTGAAAACTCCAGGTGTAACACCTGGCTTGAATGCCATTCTTTCTGTAAACGGTCAAGACATCATCAGAAGTTCAAACAATATTGAAATTGATGGGTTGGAAATAACTCTATTAACTTTATCCGAGAAATTAGATACAAATCCACTTATAGATATACCTATTACCATAAATTCTATTAGAGATTCCTCAGCCTTAGTTGCTCCAATTACAAAATTTGTTGAGGATTACAATACCATGATTGAGGCGATGAACAAGTCAATTAAAGAAGAAGTTTACCGGGATTTCCCTCCCCTTTCCGATAAACAAAAGGATGATATGTCAGAAACCGAAATTAAAAATTGGGATGAAAAAGCCAAGTCAGGGCTGTTAAGAGGAGATACTATTATTAGGAAGATTGCCTCGAAACTCCAGTCTGCCATGTCGGGGTGTTCTGTAAATGGCACCTATTTGTTCAACCTTGGAATCACTTCCGCAGGGTATACGGAAAACGGGAAGTTGAAAATTGATGAGACAAAACTGCTATCAGCATTAGATTCAAATGCGGCAGGAATCAAAGAACTCTTTACATCAGAAAACGGTCTTGGCGATCTGCTTAACAACATCATTAACGATGCAGTAAAAACCAGTGGTCCTCAAGGCAGCAGAGGTAGTCTGGTGGAAGCAGCTGGTATTGTTTCAACATTATCAGAATCTCAGAATTATTTAACTGATTCAATGACCAGGACAAATAAAATGATAAAAACTTTAGAGACCAGGCTCAAAGATGAGGAAAGTAGGCTTTGGAGTAGGTTTACTGCGATGGAACAGGCCTTGCAGCGGTTCAACAATCAAAGCAGTTATATCTCTCAATTCTCAGCCGGATAATACCAAACTAATGAAAGGATGAATAATATGCAACAGGCAAATGTATATCAGCAGTATAAGGCCCAATCCTTAGAAACGCTCACCAATGGCGAAATAGTGGTGAAACTTTTTGAAGAAGCTTCTAAGCAAATAAACATGGGGATATTTTTAATTAACAGTGACAATTCATATAAAGCCTATAATTCCATTTCAAAAGCACATAAGGTGATATCC
>JAENWI010000514.1 GCA_016650115.1 Peptostreptococcaceae bacterium
AATCTGAACCCCCGTCATGCTATCACCTTTGACTATTGCAGCGATAAGTCTCTCTGGATCAATGCCCTTTACCATTCGCTGAAGAATCCTCACATAATTGGCTTGTCCTATAGAAGACAGGAAATCCACATCCAGTTCAGTGGAAATTATATGGGGTATGATAGGGACAAGGAAAGTAGGTTCCTCATTTTTCTGTAAGGTGATTCGTTTTGAAGATTGTCTGTGCATTTTGTTGTTTTTTGCATAGCCATTATCAGGAAGAGCAAGTTCGTTACCTGTTAAAAGATACTCAATAGAAGCAGTAAGGGTACTGGAGATTGAGAGGCATTTGTCTCCTGCAGGAATAATATTTCGAGCAACCCAATTGTCTACAGTCTTTGGGCTTACCGCAATTATTTTGCTAAGCTCTTTCCTTGTAAGGTTACTTGCTTTTCGTAATTCTTCTACTCGAATCCAGAATTCAATCATACATATAGTATACCCCAATTTACCATAAAATACCGCAATTAACATAAAAAGTTTATTTCTTGAAAAATATGGTGATTACAGAAAATTCTACAAAACATAGTAACTATTATTCATTCAATTATATACCATGTAGGGTAGATTCTTATTTGATGAGTAAATGGAATTTCACTATCAAGTGAAAATAATAGAATTTGAGAAAAAGACTTACTAGAAAAATCTTATTTGATGGCTATTTGATAACACCGAAAAACGAAATATTGGTTAGGCCAGTTTTTCTCCTGGAATTCCCTGCTTTTTTAAGTTTTGAAAATGCGGCCACTCGATCTGTTTGGCCATCTGCAGGCAGGGGCTTACCGATACAACCCATAACTATCGATTGGTCTTTAGGGAATTACAAGTATTAAAATCGTAAGTATATTAATTACAATCCATGAGGATGCCATGTTCCTTGGAAGAGAGAAAGAGCTGGAAGTTGTTTGGTATGGATGAATACAAAGATTTCCTGAACTTCTGCCGCGATCTGCACCAAGCAGGTCAATCGCTTCTAGTACCTCTTCAGTAAATCAGGGTTTTCAGAAGAAGTGAAAACCCTAGCGTTAAAAGATGGAGTGAAG
>JAENWI010000453.1 GCA_016650115.1 Peptostreptococcaceae bacterium
GGCATATTACTGAAAAATAGTTGGTAAAAAGCTCTGTATCCCCAGTTATATTTGGGAATCTAGAAAGTTTGATGAACTTAGTTTCATCAAACTTTTTATGTTTATGAAAAAATCAAAAAAAACGCTGCTGGGCGTGTGGTTATACCGATGTAATTAGATGGGGAAAGCAAAACGGGAAACAACGATTCAAGTGCAAAAGATGTGGTATATTTCAAACAGATAACCGACCTGAGCAGCGGGTTCAAAACAGGTTCGTGTGGTTTCGCAAATGGGTAATAGAGCGTCAGACTTATCAAACTTTGGGCAGAGATAGCGGGTTATGTCGCGACACACTTCAACGGACATTCTACGAACTATTGGAGAAGGCTCCCCGGATCAGAATAATTAAGCGTGATCATGTTCATTTTCGAGTAGATGCAACCTATTTTGCCAAGTTTTGTCTGATTTGTTATCAGGACGATTTTGATGGCTATACCCAGTTACTGCGCATTACAGATGGAGAGCATTATGAAGAAATAAGGGAAGATCTTGCTAATTTGGTGAAACTTGGGATACAGATCGAAAGTATCACCACCGATGGCCATAAAAGCACTCTAAAAGCAATTAAGAAGTCAGTTCCTGATGCCATTGTACAGCGTTGCCTGGTTCATATTCAACGTATGTGCCTGCTGTGGCTGACTCGGTATCCCAAACACATAGCAGGACAGGAATTACGCAAACTTGTTTTGCTGATTCTTCAAATTAAAACTGAAAATGATCGGATTTACTGGACACGAGAGTTTCTGAGATGGCATGAATCTCATAAATATTACTTAAATGAACGAACTTATAATGTAGAAACCGGCAGATATTGGTACACCCACAAATTGCTAAGACGTTCTTATATAACCATTAAACGGGCTTTGCCAAACATGTTTCATTACCTGTCAAACTCAGACATACCAAAAACTACCAATGGAATAGAGGGCTACTTTAGTCATCTGAAAAATCACTTGGATATTCACCGTGGGCTAACGGTAAAACATCGAATCAACTTCATTAAATGGTATATCTATTTTACCAATGAAAAATGAGTTTTTTTAGCCATCTGGCATTCCAGTAATATGAAAAAAGGCAGCCAAACCGACTGCCCTTGTATTACTGTATATGCATTAATCTTATTGCTCGCAGGTTGGTCTCCACCAGAGCCTGTTTCCCCTTAGATTAACAGCGCGGAGTTTACAAAATATTCTCGTAAAAATCACCAACTATTTTTCAGTACATTACC
>JAENWI010000179.1 GCA_016650115.1 Peptostreptococcaceae bacterium
CCTTGATTTTCCTTGCAGCCGCCTTTTCAGAGGGGTTGCACATGATAATGATTCTTCTCATAAGCAGGCCTTTCGATATTGCATTGAGAACTGTGGAACTTATTGCATTCCCAATGATTCTTCTGAATTCTGTGGGTATGCTAATCTTTATTTCTACGATTAAAAACGTATTTCAGGAAAAAGACATTGAATCTGAAGGGAAACTAAGGCTGGCACTTTCTGTTGCGGAAAAATCACTACCTTGTTTTCGAAAAGGAATTTCAAATCTGGAAGGGATGACTAATGCAGTATCTGTAATAATGGAATCAACCGTATTCAATGGAGTTCTTATCACGGACCGCCAACAGATTATGGCAAAAAAACAAGTTGGATCAAGAATCAATTTGGACCATGAAAAGGAGTATATGGATATTGCTAAACAAGCAATGGATGAAATGAATACTTTGACTGTATCAGAGAAGGACTTAAGCAATCCTCTGAGCAGTACTCTTGAATATTACATAATCATTGCTACTCCTTTGATTCAGATGGAACAAGCGGTGGGTTGCATGATTGTTTTTGAAAAGAGAAGATGGCTCCGTCTTGAAGCGGATATCAGTTTTGTGAAGGGATTGGCGATTCTTTTTTCTAGTCAGCTGGAATTGGCAGAGGTTGATTATCAGAAAAAACTCAGGCATAAGGCAGAACTTTATGCACTTCAGTCACAGGTAAATCCTCATTTCCTTTATAATACTTTGAATACTTTATCGTGTATATGTAGGGAGAGCCCTCATAGGGCAAGAAAACTGCTTCTTACTATGGCTACTTATTATAGGCAGACTCTTGACTCCAATAAATGTATGGTCAGTATTACAGAGGAAATTGAACAGATAAATAATTATCTACTTCTTGAAAAAGCCAGATTTGAAGAGAAGCTTGAAGTGACGATGGACATCCCAAAAGAAATAGACTGTTTACTTCCAACACTTATACTCCAGCCTATCGTAGATAATGCCATAAAATATGGCGGTGATGCTAATGGATACATGAAAATAGCCGTAGTTGCAAGACAGGAAGTGCGCGGAACTAGAATCACAGTTACTGATTGCGGACCCGGATTTCTCCCGGAGATTTTGGAAGAAATTATGTCCGAATCTTCCAGCAGTTCTCATATTGGTTTAATTAACGTTAATAAGCGGATGAAGAGTATTTTTGGAGAAGCATATGGGATTGCAATAACCTGCTCTGAGGAGGGTCCAAAGGTTCTGTTGTTCATTCCAAATGCAGTTGACGTTCCGTTAAAGTTAGAAGGAAAGAGGTTGCAATAATGAAAATAATTGTTATTGATGATGAAAGACCAGCCAGAAGTGAATTGATTCATCTATTGAAGGAGATTGTTCCTAATGCATCGATATCAGAAGCGGACAATGGCGCTACAGCACTGGAATTAATCAGTAAAAATGTATATGATACTGTATTTATTGACATAAATCTAGGTGATATCAATGGGACTTCCCTTGCTTTGGCGGTACAGCAAATTCTTCCAAAGGCAAATATTATTTTTGCAACTGCATTTTCAGAGTATGCAGTGAAAGCATTTGAAATAGGTGTTTCAAATTATATACTCAAACCATTTTCAAAAGACC
The DNA here is from genome assembly GCA_016650115.1 of Peptostreptococcaceae bacterium. GTDB lineage: Bacteria > Bacillota > Clostridia > Peptostreptococcales > Anaerovoracaceae > JAENWH01. The sequence goes on from JAENWI010000179.1 coordinate 1,626, forward strand.
AGCTAAATAAAATCATTGCCAAATGCCAATTGGAATTGACAGACCCCCAGACTGCACCTGTTTTAAGCAAAATGCCAATCAACTGCAATCGAAGGGTAGTTATGGTGGATATCGATAAAATTGTTTTCATTGAAACAGATAACAGAGGCTGCATGGTTCACACTCAGGAAGGGGATTTTAGGGAGAATCTGCCAATTGGAGAATATGAACGAAAACTGTCATTACATCGGTTTTATCGCATACATAAGTGTTTCATTGTCAATTTGGATCAAATCCATGAAATTATCCCATGGCATAATAACTGCGTTGCATTGAAGATGTTCGGGTATGAAGAAAAGGTTATTCCTGTTGCAAGAAATAATACAAAAGAGCTGAAACAGTCACTTGGAATTTGAGTACAACCATTCGATACATTTTTTTACATCTTTAAGCACCCAGTTGGGCATTTGGAGCAAAACGTATTGCATTAAAAACAATTAAAATGTAAATTAACAGTAATTACTTTTATATCTCAATAAGGCATCAGGAATAAGGAAATACTTAATTGGAGGGAGGATAGGACAGGACTCTAAATTCTGGAAACTGAGCTAAATGAAAAATCGTATTGGAGGTTTACATGGAAGTTTTACAAGCAGATTTTAGTTCGTTAATTGTAATGTTGGTTTCTCTTGTTGTACTGGTTGTTTCAATTATTAAATTTAATGTACATCCTGTTTATGCACTTATTTATGTGGCTATTTTCTCTGCTATAGGATTTGGTTTTCCTTTAGAATATGTTATATCTTCAGTTATGGGCGGGTTTGGAGGTACTATAGGAAACATTGGTATCGTTATCATTTTAGGATGCACAATGGGTGTTATTCTTGAACAAACCGGGGCAGCACTTGTACTTGCCAACACGATTCTTAAAATGGTAGGCAAAAACCATTCTGCCATTGCTATGGCACTCACTGGTTACCTTGTAGCTATCCCTGTTTTCAGTGATTCTGCAATCGTTATTTTGTCTCCAGTTGCACGTGCACTTTCCGCTCGTGGAGGCGTTCCACTTTTCGCATTACTAGGTTCATTAAATGCAGGTATTCTTGCAACACATACAATGGTTCCGCCAACACCAGGACCTCTGGCAGCGGCTGGTATACTTGGAGCAGATTTGGGACTTGTTATTGTGTTTGGTTTGCTTACATCAGCATGTTACACAATTGCTGCCATGCTTTACTGCACAAACAAGACTATGCTTAAAAAATTCCCTCAGGTTGCACACATGGAAAATATAGAAACTGTTATAAATGATGACTTTGTTATCAAAACAGAAAAGAAATTGCCAAATGCAGGACTTACTTTTGCAGTAATCCTTGTTCCAGTAATACTGATTTGTGTTAACTCATTTGCAAAGATGGCACTTCCTGCTGATGCAGCAATTCTTGTATTATTAGGATTTATTGGACATCCAATCATTTCACTTACAATCGGAGTTATTCTTGCATTGTTCTTGGATACAAGTGTATTCAGCAAAGACATGGTAAACGAATGGTTCTCCAAATCTGTTGACACTTCTGGATTCATTATACTTGCAACAGGCGCCGCTGGTGCTTATGGTGCTGTATTGAAGTTATCTGGTGTTGGTACATATCTTGGAGACTTGATATCACAAACACCATTGCCAGTAGTATTCGTGCCATTCCTTGTAGCATTACTACTTTCA
>JAENWI010000099.1 GCA_016650115.1 Peptostreptococcaceae bacterium
CCTGTGAAATTGAACCCTGTGGTAGTTATCCACAGAATGCCTGTGGATAACAGAAAACAAGAAATGAGGATTTGCAATGGGTTCACTCAAACCCAAGCCCAATGTCGGATGCTTATAATGGGCTTGAAAACAAGATGTAAAGGGCATAATCTGTACCAGCATCAGTTCCGTTCCCATAGGTTATGCTGATGTTCTGGAATATGATTCTCAGCTTGTATCCATTCTGGTCCACATTAAAGGTCATGTCTTCTGGAGACATGGATTCCTTAGGAGGGTCGCCAGCTCCGACTCCAGATATATTCCTTGCGAAATCGTTTAAGCCGGTTTTAATGATTTCCTTGCCAGTCGAATCTTTTATATAAACAATTGCTTCGTTTTTTGATGTTCTTTCGACTGAAAGAACATAATCTGTTCCTCTCAAAGCAAAATTGAAGGTGGTAGACTCTTTAACATTTTCCGAACGATTTGAATAAGCGTTTACTGAAATGTCATAGCCTGATATGTTCAATGGCTTAACAGCATCTAAGGATGCATAGAAGTATTTCGTTTCTTCTCCTGGATAGCTGGAGTAGGTCAAATCAAAACCGATTGTTGTTTTCATATCCTCATATAATTTGAAATCGTCTGGAAGCCAGGTGATATATTTAAGTGAACTTCGATTATCTAAATATGATAGGATACTTGTGGTTTCAGATTTTGTAATATCCGAAACATCAGATTTAGGGGTTAATTCCCCATCCTTTAAAATCCCTTCTGAAATAAGTATTGTTTCTACCCTGTTGATTTGACTGACCCTTGAAACAGTGAAAGCATCAACCGGCGGGATAATGGACACGATGGCAAATCCTGCGGCAAGCAATGCAATAAGCCCGTTTTTAGAAACTGGTCGAAAACTGAGCAGCAGTGCTGTCGTAATTGAGAAAATACCAAACAAAGCTACATAGTATCTAGATTCCGTCACACCATATGCATTCAAGCGTATAGCAACTGAAACAAGTTGCATGATGACAACAGGTATTAAGACTTTAGGAAATACTAAACGATATAATTCTGCGAATCTGTTTTCAAGCAGACTGGCGAGGACAAATATAATCAGCCCGGCTGCAGAATAGACTAAAACCATAAGCCCAACCTGTCCGGAAGGCCAGTTAAAGGTTACCAGTATTTTTACAAAGTAGGCCAGGAGAACCAGGGTGTATGCTGTAATAAGAGGAATCGCTATATAAGATACAAGTATTTCCAGGAATTTCGGGTAGTTTTCAGAACGTTCCAGCATTTCAATATCAGAAGCTTTTTTAGAACCGAATTTTGGCAAGAGAGAAAGATAATATATTGGCGCAAAAAGAACCCAGACAAAAGTCATCATATAAGCGTAGGAATCTGTATTTACCTTAAACAAAAGGATGTCTACAGATAAAATGATAGCTGAAATGCCAGATGAAAGAACACCGGAATAAAGGACAGAAGTGAATATTGACTTGAAGTGAATCAGAGCAATTTTATTGAAATCAGTTTTACATATTTCATTTTTCCCTTGAGGTTTATGGTCATTTTCCTCTTGAGGTTTATCATTTGTTTTAGTATCATATCTGGCTTCACAGGAAGGAACCCAAAGGACCGCACAAAACATTGCGAAAATAGCCACAAATGTTCTGATCCCAATTTCAGCACTGATTTCAGGAGCAGGCCATAAAATAAAGAAATATCCTATTGTAAGAAGCAAAGAAACGCCATAAACAAAAGGTCGATGGGGTATCAGCACATTAAATCGCTCTGAAGCAAACTGAGCTGCCATACTAAGGAAAGCGGCGAAAATTAAAGTGAACACTACTTTCTGTATCAGCAACCCTGGCATTTCACGCAGAGAAATCATATAACAAAGTATTCCTGCAGCACCAAATAAACTAAGAACAGTGAGAGGAAATCTTTCACCCGCACGAGACATTCCTTTTATAATATTTATAATAATCATTTTAAACCTTTTCATTTCAATACCTCCCAGGATAATTTGAGAATAATTGTATTACTATATAATAACACATTATGACAGTTCTAATCAGCCAACTATATTTCATTTTAATGACATTAATATGCAGACCGATTTTCAACAACAGAAAAAAGGATTTGACGTTTCAGTAAACTTCAAATCTTATTAAACTTAAATCTTATTAAACTTAAATCTTATTTAATTTAAAATTCTATTGAATTTGACATTTTATTTATATTGATATATAAAGAAGTTAATAAAAGATGGTAATAAGCGAATAAGTGTTTTTGATATTTCTCAAGCATAAAGGAGGTCGATTTTAATGGAAAAAATTCTAATCCCAGTTGATTCCTCAGAGTTTTCGAAAAGAGCAGTTGAAGAAGGCGTAAAAATGGCAAAAGCCTTTGGAAGCCGGGTTATCCTATTATATGTAGCAAATACAAGAATTAATTATTCCAGCTATGAAATAAATCTTTCAGCACAAGTTCTGCAGGAACTTGCAGATGGTGAAGTAAAATATGCTGAAACAATGCTCGATGCGTTAAAAGAAACCTTCGGTGATATGGCAGATAGAGTTGAAACAGTTATTCGGGAAGGACATGAAGTAGACGAAATTGTTGATTACGCAAAAGAATCTGATGCTGATATGTTAATAGTTGGTTCACATGGCACGGGATCTATATTGAGAAGAGCTTCCCTGGGCAGTGTAACAAGCAAAATTCTTCATCATGTTGATAAACCAGTGCTGGTGGTTAAATAAAAGAATAAATATATATCATTAAATAATCTATTCTTTTATTAGAATGGATTATTTTTGCTAACCTTGATCAAATGGCATGAATTAGGAGGGAATCTTTGAAAAAGTGGAGATAACTCTTGAAAATAGCTTAGGTGATATTATTTTTCACGGTACTGGTTGCCAGTGCGGTATAGAGTTGATGCCTGATGGAGGGAAATGATAAATTTTAGACAGTCTATGATTTACCTGGAGGCAGAACGGGTACATATGTATATATTGAAGCGAACTGGGTGAAGCAATAAATTGAAATAATTGAAGGAGGTAGATTGTCATGTTATTAACAAATCCATGGCCTGTAATTATAAAGGAGATTTCAGAAATCCCTGAACATTTCAAGGAAAGCTTTAAGGCAATTAGTGAAGAATTCGGTGAGGGTAAAGAATTCGATGATTTCCCGTATTGCATTTATCTGGAGAAATCAAAATGGGGGGAAATAATTGAAAACGAAAAAATGATTTGCGATTTTGAAGATAAGATTATTATTATGGAAAATATTGATGGGGAAGTGAAATCGCTTATTTTCTTGCATTCAAACATAAATTATATTAATAATGGCAGAATACTACTCTATTCCTGGATACAGATTAATGGAGTCATAGACGGAAACCTGGAAACATGTATTTTTATTTTCAATACGACAAGTGAAAATAAATTCATAAAGCTTATTACAGATATAAGAAAACGCATGAACGGCATTTTTGACGAAGAAATCAGCAGTAATCCCGAATTTGAGTTTCTTTACCCTGATAATCTTAAATTTTTGAATTATTCCAATCGAAGTGTTATTGAAGGAGAAAAAGTACTATTTACTATTTTCCAGGAAAGCATGTACACCAAATATTTTATGATGTTTGATAAAAAAAATGCACCTAACCACATTTTAATATTATGTGATAAAGAGTTGATCATTATCAGCGAAACAATGACTAAAAATACCGACATGGATGATTATTCCGGCGTTTGGGCATATATCAGTTTGAAGAAAATTACCAATGTTGGATTATCAGAAAATGAAATTGGACAGTTTGTTTTAAACATAACCCTTGAAGGAAACGATATAATTTCAAGCACATACCAAAAAAGCAAAAAAGAAGAGTTGGAAGCTCTGACCGATCAGCTGAAGCATAAATAAAGAGAGATAAAATAAAAATAGCACTAAAAAGTAAGTAAGGAGATAATGATGAAGAATTATAAAGTTGTATATTTTACAAGAACGGGCAACAGCAGGAGAATTGCGGAAAAACTGGGAGATAAGCTGGCATGCCGGGTTATTGAGATAACAGACAATATGAATTGGGAAGGCATTTGGGGATTTATTAAAGGGGGCTATTATTCCTCCAGAAACAAGGTAGTTACCATAAAAACAAGCGAAGAAATAGCAGATTACGATGAGTTGATTGTTGTCTCACCTTTGTGGGCTGGTGAGATAGCACCTGATACGAAAGAGCTTTTGAAAACTGTTGAGAAAAATAAGGTGCATTTAATAGTTGTATCAAATGGCAGCAAGATAAGGGATAAATCGGATTATAAATCAGTTAATTCGATTATTAAAAGTAAAAAAAATGAAGACGAAGTAATTGACAATCTAATTGATGATCTAATAAAGAACTAAAGTCGTAAGATAAGGAAATTATTTCAATCCGTTATTTTATATTTATGGGGGAGGTTGGTTAAAATGAAAAAAATCTTGATCCCGATTGATTTTTCGGAATATACTAAAAATATTATTGAGGAAGGTAAGAGGATGGCACAGGCTTTTAACAGTGATATTGTTTTGCTATATGTAGTTAATCGTAATGTCGGAGAATATCATGGCAACACATCCAGCAAGAAAGAGTCATTTCTGGCTCCTTTTTTGAAACATGAAAGAAAACAGGCAGAAGAGGATATGAAAAAATGGAGGGATTTATTAAGTGATATAAAGGGGAAAGTGGAAACTGTGGTGATAAGTGGATTAGTTAAAGACGAAATTCTTAAATATATTAATGATACTGATGTTGACTTTGTTATTATGGGATCTCATGGAATTGGGTCAGCCTTATATCGTACATTTTTAGGGAGTATAACCAATTCAGTGGTTCACCATTCAGTAAAACCGGTTCTTATTATTAAATGTTGATTTCCAGAGAGTAAAAAGCAGGAGTTCATTATGGCATTATGGACTCCCATTTTAATTAAAAATGTTATTGCCTTTTAAACTGAAGATTATCCTGTTATAATTCGTCTAAAGTTGTAATAATAGAATAGATAATGACTGAGGCAAGATCTGATGTAGTACTATCCAAATCAAATCGCGGCAAAACTTCACAAATGTCAAAGCTTATCAGTTTCCCTGATTTTATGATATGCTTAATATATATAATAACCTTTTCTGGGTCCAATCCCAGGCTTTGAGCTGCACTGACCCCCGGGGCATAGGCGGTGGAGAACACATCTGCGCATATTGTAACGTATATGTGTTTATTTTTTTCGATGAATTCATCAAGACTTTCCAAAATAGACCAGTCATCTCCATGAATAATGTCTTTTGCCAGGGCATAAACAACATTTAGATCTTCGGCAGTTTTAAAAAGCTGCACTGTATTGCTGTGCTTCTGGATGCCAAGGCAGTAATATGAAAAGTCAAGATTGGATGAGGCTCTTAAATCGGATATCTGCTTGAACATGGAACCGGAGCTACCACCATCGCTGTAAGGCCGAAGATCAAAATGTGCGTCAAAATTAATAATCCCAAGAGATGGTAGAACCAAGTCATTCTCAACGTGATTTTTTGTTGATATAGGTTTCTCATTAATAGCAGGATTTCCCTCGAGAGCGGCCTGTATTCCTAGGTAATTCCCCAGTGCTGTCTCATGACCACCACCAATAACTATTGGGAAAAGACCGGCGGAGATGATTTGTTGTACAGCAATTCCAAGGATAGCCTGCCCTTCTTCCAGATTATTGTTTTCAATGGTAATGTCACCGCAGTCAAACAGACGAATTTTTCTGGAAAAACTGCAAGGGAGATTCGCCATCTCATGGCGTATACTATTCGGACCCTTTGCTGCCCCAGTTCTTCCAAGATTTCGGCGAACGCCTTCATCACTGCAGAAACCAATGAAGCAGATACCCTTTTCATTTCCTGAAAGAAGAAGAGGGGAATCATTCAAACTATTAAGTTCATTTAAA
>JAENWI010000534.1 GCA_016650115.1 Peptostreptococcaceae bacterium
TCAATTGCATGCGTGCAGCGATATAGCCGTGTTCACGGTCCCCATGGGCTGACTGGTTGAGGTTCATGAAGTCCATATCAATACCTTGGTCAGGAATATTGCGGTTAAACTGGGTATGGAGGTGGCAGTAGGGTTTCTGTAGCAGAGAGAGGCCGTTGATCCACATCTTGGAGGGGGAGAAGGTGTGCATCCAGACTATGATGCCAGCACAAGCATCATCATAGTTGGCTTCCTTGTTCCACTGCTCAATCTCTTCAGGTGTCTTCAGGGTTGCCTTGTAGACTACCTTACAGGGGATATCCGCTGAAACATCAAGACCTGTTGCCATTATCTGGGATTGCTGGGCAACCTTGGTAAGGGTTTCAGGGCCATAGAGAAACTGCGAGCCGACAAGAAACCAAAATTCATATTCTTTCAGAGATTTTCTGTTCATATGTGTATCCTTTCTTTGGTACCATAAAAATGGTTATATTCTATAATTTCCCTAAATTAATTATAGTTGCGTTTACGTTAACGCATATCTGTTACTATCATTAATCTATTTGGTAAATTTGTCAAGAAGTAAATGATGCATCGAAATAATAAACAGTAATTTTTTATAATGTATATTTATACATTATAAACCATCTTTTGCATTGAGTTGGTAAAGTATTGGAGTAAGATTGGAGGACGGCATAAGGAAAAGGAGCGACTCAAATAGTTCCTGGACTCTCATTCCGGGTACAAAAGGGCTATCCTTTTTGATTACCAACCTCTTTGCCTTTATTCTAAATTCACCCACAGATCCATACAAAAAAGATTGAAATTATCCTCAACAGGGTTTCCAAAAACCCGATTTAACTGAAATACTGAGACAAATACTCAAATTAATGCTTCATTTGCTGTTTACTAACAACTCTGTGCCAAAGAGGGTTTTACATTAATGAAGAACCCCACCGAAAGCAACAGGGTATCAAATCCATAAATCCAAATATTTTTCGCCTGTACTTTTCTGAAAAGACCATATGGTACAACAGA
>JAENWI010000439.1 GCA_016650115.1 Peptostreptococcaceae bacterium
CACTAGTGTCCACTAAAAATTAAAGCACAATTGAGTATAACCATTTTCAGGCATATCATCCACTTTCTCTATCCTTTTGAAGAGTTCTTTCATCTGTGTTTTGTCGAAAAGAGACATGCTGAGGATGCGAAGTACATCAAAAGTGCTTCGATTAAGCCGGAGATCATGCTCAACAATAGCAACAAGGCAGTAGGTTGTAATTGCCGAGAAAATCTGGATTCTGACCGCATTTTCTGTTACACCCCAGAAAGACTTGATGTGCAGATGTTGCTTGATCCACTTAAAAAACAGTTCCACTTGCCATCTGTTTTTGTAAAGCAGAGCAATGTGTTTTGCGCTGATTTCAAAATTATTAGTGAGGTAAGTGAAGGTTCTTTGGTGTTCAATAGAGTAATAGCCGACACGTCGGAGCAAAACAGGATATCTCCCCCTTGTCTGCTGTCCCGTAAGCCGTATTGTCTGATCGTAAAGAATATTGTCTGGGCTTTCAAGAAGGTCTTCACCGTCAATGATTTCATATTTAAGTTGACCTCTTTCCCTTATTACAAAGTTGGATCCTATGAGATTGATTGTAAAGAGCCTTGCAAGATCAAAATATCCACGATCAAAAATGTAATATGCATTTGGTTCGTAAGGAATTTCATCCATGGCATTCATGTCGTTAACTTTAGCCTCCGTGATATGAAGGAAGGTTGGGATTTGAGTCACAACATCATAGAGCGTATGTACTTTAATACCAGCTTTGGTTTTACGAAAACTTGCCCACCAGAAAAGGTTCAGGCACAGGTCAATAGTAGTAGAATCAAAGGCATAAAACCTGCCTCTGATTTCAAACTCTTTGGTAATTCGTTTTTCCTGTGCGATGGATATCATTTTGTAGGCAAATTCTTCAAAAATCCTACAGTCCCTGCTGGCGTTGGCCTTTGCCAGATTGCTGCGGGTTACCAAAATTTTACCGAAACCCAAATGGTAAGACTTCGGGGCATGTGCTGTAATTATGCACACAAGCTCTCTAAGGCTCTCACTGCCAGAAAGCTGACCATACATCATTACAAGCAACTGATTCCAGCAGCTAAACGACTTGATATATTTGTCACCTTGAAATTTCATAACGATACAATCAAAAACTCTCTTTGGAAGAAACTTGACGAGTTGACTAAAAACATATTTCCCTTCATTCATAGCAAACCGATTTATATTGGATGCTATTTACAATTTCAAATCAACACGTTAATTATTTTAATGTATTTTTCTCATAATAAGAACATTGCAGCGATATATTAAAACTTTAAGTGGACACTAATG
>JAENWI010000422.1 GCA_016650115.1 Peptostreptococcaceae bacterium
ATTTAGGATGGCTTGCATTGATCTCTTGTCAGTTAACATAAAACAGGATGCCAATGGCTGTCCCAAAATCAGGTTCTACAGTGTTGCCCGAGAAAATCCGTATTCCAGGAGCCAGTTTGAAGAACAGCTCAATAGGTGCATTATAGAAATAATAAGATAATCCAAGCGGTACATTGATCGAAAAGAAGTTGAATTCAGGATTAAAATTTGCAGTTCCTGTAATCCCAATATTCAAATATAATGGCGACCTATTGGAATTAGAGTGGGACAAATCATATTGAAAACCAGCTTCAACGGCAAAATTATTATAATAATTGTACCCCACTGTACTAACGAATCGGGAATCCCCCATTCCATATTTCAAGGCAAGCCCAGCAACGGGATACCCTGCACTTAGTCCAATGCCAAAACCATCGGCCCTATCGTTTCTCGCTGCCGACAGGGTAAACAGGCTACACACAATGAGTAAGATTACCAGTAAAATTTTCTTCATTTCTTTTCCTTTGCGGGAGTGGTTCTCCCTAATTATTTAGACAGGCGGCGTTGCATGAAAATATCCATACAACGCCGTCAAACACAATAAACTACGCTCGTATGGTTTTACGTACAGGAGCTTTATAACGCGGGTTGTACAACAGTAGCTGCATCAAGGGAAACTTGGCTCTGGGCCAACAGCCTTCCCTTTATCGATGCGCTTGTCTGAACGATTATTTGGGTCTGACTTAAGATGATTCCTTCCATATGGGAAGTGGTTCCCCATTTATACAATCCAGGGGTGAGGGTCTCTCCCCCAATTGATCCAGATTTGAGATTCACGTAATCAGGAATGGTTCGTCCAGTTGCATTCATATATGCTGTTTCCATATCACCAATCGCTGTGGTTAACTTGGTTGGGGTAGGAACCGCCATGGTTGAAGCATACACATTGCCAGTTATTAGCGCTGATGTAGAATAATCGCCTGCAGCAACAAGTCCAAATCATTCGTAATTTGATGTTGCAGATTGACTTAATTCAATATTACCAGTAAAAGCAGTTGTTCCTGAAGAGGTATGGGCCAACAATATCAGTGCAAGGTCCTGCATTTACAGGGAATAGGGTTGGTCTTCGTTTGATTGGCGACTAATTACGTTCCTTACACGGATAAGCAATCAGAAGCTTCTGAAGAACTCTGGTAACTCAGAGAATTCCTTACCTGTGCAATTATCATACAGAAATGGTCAATTGTCAATCATTATGCAATAATAACTAACAATTAATACTTATATTTATTAAAATTTATTAATATTTATTGTTTTTAACCAATTACTAATATTTTATTTTATTTATATTATCTGTAATATACATTTAGGAACATTTC
>JAENWI010000299.1 GCA_016650115.1 Peptostreptococcaceae bacterium
AGTGCGGATTTTACTATCTGTATTCCGTTTCCCGATGTGAGCAGTTTGGTTGCAAAAGTTCTTCTTGTAATATGAAACCCGGTGGCGGTCCTAGGAATATCTCCTAGAGCCTTTGTCAGACATTTACTACATTTGGTACTCGTATATTTGGAGAAGGGAGCCTTATGGTGGAGGAATATATAGGGCAAATCTGATTCAGGCCTCCCCTCTGTGATGTATCTGTACAACAAGTTAGCAACCTCTACAGGCAAAGCTGTTTCCAAAGGTACTCCCGTTTTCTTTTGGATTGTTTTTATTGTGCATCGATTCCAGTCAATGTCTTGTAGCTTGAGAAGCACGATATCGCAACTCCTAAGTCCTAGTTTCAGACCCAAGGCTACGATGGCGTTCTCCTTCAATCCTTCGGGAGGATCACAGCAGGACCTTCTGTACGTATTGATACCCTCCAATTCATTTTCGGACAGGACTGTCGCAATTGCAACCTTAGTGGCAGATATTGTTGGGACAGCAAGCATCATAGCTGGAGGCAGAAGGCCTTGGATTACCAGATACCGTAAAAAAATTCTTAGCTTGGAATTATAGGCCTGTTTTCCTTCGATAGTCCTATGTTCGTCCTGTTTGATATAATCCTTTACCAGATCCACAGTAATGTCACTTACAGAATGGATAGCCTTTGATTCTGCATACAGGAGAAATTTACAGCAGGAGTTCCTGCTCACGGATAAAGTCGAAGCCTCCATTCCTTCTCGCTTGCGTTCAGAAAGATGTTTACTGACGATTTCCTCCGCCCAAGGAGGTGGGATGTATTTAAATTCGGTTTTACAATTCAGGGGAACCTCACGAGCATCCAAACTTGCATTTGAGCCTAGGAGTTCTACCAGTTGGATTGTCTTTGTCAGGGAAGAATAAAATGGGCAACCCCATTCAGACTTATTGGCTATAGCCCAGTTAAACAGCAACTCACTGGAGAAAGATAAGGAATTGACTGATAAAAAAGCAAGTAAGTTGAAAAATTTGATTGTATTAGCACTGCTCATGGTTTCCGAATATCCGTTCACATCAAGATAGTGGATAAGCCTACCAAGGATTTCCGGCCCCAGAATAAGGTCACCTTTGGTTCCTGTTACTGGTATGGCATAATTAGAGGCATTGTTGAGAAGTTCTATGTCGATTCCAAAATATTCCCAGATGTTGTTATTACTGACACAAACCAATCCTTTTAAATATAAGAAACGCATTATTTGTGGAAGATAAAATCTACTTAGGTCAGGCTTGCTCAATCTACAATAGTATCTATCAAGGAATAGAGATGTTATCTCGCTTTGTTTCAAGGAGCACCCGTTTTCTTGAAAGCTTAAGAGCAAAGACGATAAACCATGCTTTAAATTGGTAATATTATGGTTGTCACTTTTCTTGATCTCAATAAATTCATTGACAAGATCTTTTTGCTGTTGCCCTAAAGCCTCGTATTCAAGTAAGTCCAAATATACGTATTCCCTTTGGGTTATTGCACCATTAAGGATGAAATCATTCACCCTAAAAATCATCCTTCTGCAAACCTTGTATTGGTCATATGAGAGGACTTCAAACTCCTTGGAAAGCCATGCCAAGGCTTCAACATGAGAATACTCAAGTCCCTCACTTACTAAAAAAGCTCGCAGATTATTCAGGTATTTGCGATAGGTACACAGATTTGGATTGCTCTTTTCGTCATTGGAGTAATAATCCAAGACGAAAACCGTTGCTTTGTCTAACATTTCATACATAGATAGCCTCCTGACCTTTTATAACCCCAGTATGTGGTAGTCAAGCCAGAAAGTGAATCATTAATCCTCAGCAATGTGCTCTAAAAACTGGAAATACAAACTCCCCATGCTGATGGGACAAAATGCTGAGGATTAATAGATGATGAGGATAAAATGGCATTATTTCAAAAATTCTGTAACAAGGCTCAGATCAGCACG
>JAENWI010000207.1 GCA_016650115.1 Peptostreptococcaceae bacterium
CGCAATAACCGGTGTTTTGATTTCAGGTTTATTATCGTTTCCTCTGTAAGGAGGTCTATTGCTGTCCTGTCTGTAAGGAGGTCTGTCCCCTGACGGTCTATATGGAGGTCTGTCTCCGCTTTGTGCAGGTCTGTCCCCTGACGGTCTGTAAGGAGGTCTGTCTCCGCTTTGTGCTGGTCTATCTCCCGACGGTCTATATGGAGGTCTGTCTCCGCTTTGCGCTGGTCTGTCTCCCGACGGTCTGTAAGGAGGTCTGTTTCCGCTTTGCGCTGGTCTGTCTCCCGACGGTCTGTAAGGAGGTCTGTCTCCGCTTTGCGCAGGTCTGTCTCCTGACGGTCTATATGGAGGTCTGTCTCCGCTTTGCGCTGGTCTGTCTCCCGACGGTCTGTAAGGAGGTCTGTCTCCGCTTTGCGCTGGTCTGTCTCCTGACGGTCTATATGGAGGTCTGTCTCCGCTTTGCGCTGGTCTGTCTCCCGACGGTCTGTAAGGAGGTCTGTCTCCGCTTTGCACTGGTCTCTGCGCAGGTCTGTCCCCTGTTGGTGCAGGTCTGTCTCCTGTTTGTGCAGGTCTTGGCGCAGGTCTGTCTCCGTTTGATGCAGGTCTATGAGCCGGTCTTTCACCCTCTTGAACTGGTTTTGTCTGTTGTGGCCTGGCTTCCTGATTCGTATATTTCGGTGTGGCAGCTTGTGGTTTTGGCACTGTTCTGCTCTCTAAATCACTTGGAACCACTGGTCTTCCCATTGGTGGTTTTTGAGTTCTTTGATCAAGTTCTCTGGATATGACTGGTTTCCCCATTGGTGGCTTATGAGCGTGTGATCTGTCTTCTCCAGCTCCATGCTGTGGTTTTGCAATCTTTTGCTGTTGACTTTGCTGCGGAATGACTGAAGCCTTTACCACTACTCTTGGTTCCTCAAAATCCTGCCCTGATTCAACTTTTTTAGGCGCAACTTTGACAATTTTCGTTTCCGTTGCCCCCTTACTTCTTAATACTGTATTCTTTACGGCTTTAGCCTCAATATCAGATAGTACGCTCATATGACTTTTTGCTTCTATTCCCATATTATGAATTTTTTCTACCAGCTCTTTACTGTTTAAATTAAGCTCTTTAGCTAATTCATGTATTTTAATTGTCATTGAACAACCTCCCTTCTATACGTATTGACCCGAGTCAATCTCCTTTAAAATTATTCTTGCAAAATTATCATCTACTATTCCAAACACGCCCCTGTCTTCAAAACCCATTAGTTTTGATAGTTCCTCTTTGGTCCCGTATCTTCGATAAGTTATTTTTTTATCTTCTGCCAATCTGATTAGCTTTTCACTGCCATTTTCGGTGACATCCTCAGCTATTATAAGCAGTTTTATTTTCCCGTGATTTATTCCATGAATACATGTATTATACCCACTTATTAGCCCTCTGGACTTTTTCGCAAAACCCAGATAACTATCTATTTTATCTCTCATACTGTTTTAATTCCTCAAACAATTTTGCAATCTGTTCCTTTGATAGTTCCATTTCCAAATTTCTTCCAATTGCTTTTTTCTTTTGAGCCTTTTCAAAACATTCTTTGCTTGGGCAGAGATAAACACCTCTTCCCTTTGCTTTTCCTGTTTTGTCTATTGAAACTTCACCTTCATATCCTGCAATTCGAATAAGCTCTTTTTTCTCTTTTGATTCCATGCATCCTGCGCATCTTCGCATTGGCACTGTTTTTGTCTTCAATCAAATCGCCCCTATTCTTCAATCTTTTCTTCAGGTTCCAGGATTTCCGCTTCAGGTTCCAGAATTTCCGCTTCGGTTTCCAGGATTTCCGCTTCAGGTTCCAGGATTTCCGCTTCAGGTTCCAGAATTTCATCCGGTTCAAAAGTTTCTTCCAAATACTCTTCTTCCAAATCATCTTCTGGATATTCAATATCTTCCTGGAAATACTGGCTGTGGCTTTTTATGTCAATCTTCCAGCTGCAAAGCTTTGCCGCAAGTCTTACATTTTGGCCCTCTTTGCCGATTGCGAGTGACAACTGATAATCAGGTACTACGACTACCGCTGTTTTTTCGTCTGGACTGACTATTACCTTTTCAACTTTTGCAGGGCTTAATGCACTGCTGATCAGTTTTTCAGGATCATCGCTCCAATTAATGATGTCAATCTTTTCTCCAAAGATTTCATCAACAATCACCTGGACTCTTGAACCTCTTGAGCCAACGCATGCTCCTACCGGATCAACATTTTCATCTAATGATGCCACAGCGATTTTTGTTCTTGAACCAGCTTCTCTTGAAATACTTTTAATGACAACAACTCCATCCTGTATTTCCGGCACTTCCAGTTCAAACAATCTTTTCACTAATCCAGGATGCGACCTTGAAAGGTAAACCTGAGGCCCCTTTGTGGTTTTCTTGACATCCATTATATAAACCTTCAATCTGTTGTTTACTGTGTACGTTTCACCAGGAACCTGCTCAGTTCCTGCAAGGATTCCTTCCGCTTTTCCCATATTAATAAATACGGTTTCATTGCTGATTCGCTGTACAATGCCTGTTACCAGTTCCCCTTGTCTAGTTACGTAATCATCAAAGATCATTCCACGTTCTGCTTCTCTTATTCTTTGCACAACCACCTGTTTCGCAGTTTGGGCAGCTATTCTGCCAAAGTCTCTAGGTGTTACCTGATATTCTATAGCATCTCCCACACTATATCTAGGATCAATTTCAAGTGCATCCTCAATGGAAATTTCGGTTAAGTCATCAACCACGTCTTCAACGATATTTCTTTTCATGAAGACGTCAATATCTCCCTCATCTCTATCAATTACTACTCTTACATTCTGTGAAGTACCATAATTTTTTTTATAAGCAGAAACTAAAGCGATTTCAATTGATTCAATAAGAATGTCC
>JAENWI010000047.1 GCA_016650115.1 Peptostreptococcaceae bacterium
CGACTGGAAAAGGCAAAAAAATTACTAAACATTGATGAAAGCCTTGAATGTTATCCGGAAATTTTTACTTTCATCAGATTATATCAAATTAATAAAATTTTGAAAAAAGAATAAAAATCAATAAAACTGACAAATCCCAGGAAATCGAAAAAAGATATCTTGGGATTTTTGATTTTTTTGGCAAAAATATAATATTGCACGAGAAATATAGATTGTAAAAAGTACAAAAAAACCAAAGAATTTTTGTATTGTCAGACAATTGCAAATATTCACCTCTTCGTATAAGGTTTATCTATATAAAGAAAGTTACTAAAAATTATTTCACAAGCCAAGTTATAGTAAGATCTAATTAACTTGACTGGTTAATTAAAGGAGTAAGATATGAGAGAATTTAAATTTAAGGTTGATGAGATTAGAGAGCAGTTCCCTGCATTGAGCAAGACTGTAAATGGAATACCAGCTGCATTTTTAGATGGGCCCGGGGGTACACAGGTTCCAAGAAGAGTCGTTGAAAAAATTAATGATTATTTATATTACAGAAATGCTAATTCACATGGAGTTTTCAAGACTTCATTGGAAAGTGACAATCTTTATTGGCAGGCAAGGGAAGTTTATGCAGACTTTTTAAACTGCAGTGCAGAAGAAGTGGCTTTTGGAGCTAACACATCCTCAAACAATTTTAAACTGGCTTTGGGGCTTGTCAGAACCATGAAACCTGGAGATGAAGTGCTAATCACAGATATCGATCATGAGGGAAATAGGTCCCCATGGAGAACTCTTGAAGATTTTGGCATTATTGTGAAAAGCGTGAAAATCAATACAGAAACAATTACTTTGGACTTTGAGGATTTCAAAGCAAAACTTTCAGACAAAACAAAAGTTTTTGCTGTAAACTGGGCTGCAAATTCCTGTGGAACCATTTCCGATGTGAAAAAATTCATTGACGAAGCGCACAAGGTTGGTGCGATTACGGTGGTGGATGCTGTCCATTACGCACCTCACAGACCAATTGATGTGAAGGCAATTGATACGGATATTCTTCTCTGCTCGGCCTATAAATTTTTCGGCCCGCATTTTGGGGTAATGTATGTGAAGAAGTCGGTGGGAGAAATGATTAAAACTGTTCGGGTAATAGCAGATGACAACACAGAAATGCCATTTAAATTTGAAACAGGAACGCCGGCTATGGAGCTTGCGGCAGGAGCCGCAGAGGCTGTTGAATTTATTGCTGACATTGGCAACAACCATGAAGAATTCTTTGAAGCGGAATTAAAGGGACTTTCGGGTAGAAGAAGGTTTGTTGTTGCCGGAATGATGGCTATTGATAAATACGAGGAAGGTTTGGCAGTTCAGTTGAGAACGGAACTTGCTAAACTTCCGGGGGTAAAGGTTTTTGGACCTGGACCTGGCCATCCTAGAACTTCAACGGTATCCTTTAATATAGAAGGGGTGAACTCAAATGAGGTGGCAAAATACCTTGCGGAAAAAGGAATTTTCGTTTGGGATGGGGATTATTATGCCATAGAAACCATTACAAATGTTCTGAAACTTGAAGCAAGTGGTGGGCTGGTTCGAATTGGGCTTGCACCATACAATATTCAAAGTGAAATAGACCGAACCATAGTAGCAATTCAGGAATTTTGTGAAACTATTAAATCGTAAAGGAATACAAAAATGAAATACTTGAGTGTAAATACATATCCGATGCTTTCAATAAATACTTCTAAATTGCTACATAACGCAGAAAAAGTATTGCAAGATTGCAAGAAACAAGGCATTGAACTAGCAGCAGTTATAAAGGGCTTTAATGGCATAGAAGAAGCTGCGTTGCAGTTTTCTAAAGCCGGTTATGCCCAAATCGCATCATCCAGAATTGACCAAATTATTGATGCAAGAAATTTTGGTATAAAGGGACCCTTCATGTTAATTAGAATACCAATGCTAAGCGAAATTAAAAATCTGGTCGAGTATGTTGATATTAGCTTAAATAGTGAGATATCTATAATTGAGGCCATTAATGATGAATGCATTGCACAGAAAAAACTCCACGGTATTGTTTTAATGGTGGATTTGGGAGATTTACGTGAAGGGTTTTGGGATAAGTCTGAATTAATTCGGGTTGCTCAAAAAATTGAAAATAATATGCTGGGATTAAAACTTATGGGTGTCGGAACTAATCTGGGATGTTACGGATCTATTAAGCCGACAGAGGAAAAGATGAATGAACTTTGTCAGGTTGCGGAGGAGATAGAAAGAATCATTGGTAGGCGGTTAGAAATCATTTCTGGTGGGGCTACAAGTTCCTATCCTTTGGTTTTAAATAGAACTATGCCTAAAAAAATAAATCACCTCAGAATTGGAGAAGGAATTATACTTGCTTACGATCTTCAGGATTTATGGGGGTTGGATATGGCAGGACTTTACCAAGATGTTTTCACATTCAAGGCTGAGGTAGTAGAAATTAAAGAGAAACCCACTCATCCGGTCGGAGAAATCTTTATTGACGGATTTGGACACAAACCTGCTTATGAAGACAGAGGCATAAGGAAGAGAGCCATACTCGCTACCGGTAAGCTTGATTA
Organism: Peptostreptococcaceae bacterium; assembly: GCA_016650115.1. Classification (GTDB taxonomy): domain Bacteria; phylum Bacillota; class Clostridia; order Peptostreptococcales; family Anaerovoracaceae; genus JAENWH01. The sequence continues at coordinate 2,583 of JAENWI010000047.1, forward strand.
CGCAATACACGATAAAATTTTCCCTAAAAATATAGGAATGGAGGTAATAGGCAGTAGTAGTGATCATACCATAGTTGATATTCAGGATTGTAAAGATAATTTGACAGTTGGAGATATTCTTGAATTCAATATAAGTTATCCTTCTTTAATGTATCTAACGAATAGCAGATATGTAAATATCGAAATTGTTGAGGGACATTACGAATAACGGCGAAAAGGAGAAAAAATGAAGCAGTTTATAAAATTGACACCGATTTTCTTACTAGCAGGGATTGTTATACAAGGAGTTGACATCTTGATTGCAGCACCACTTGTAGCTGTTTATGCTACAATCATTTGTATGATAATCGAAAAGGCAAAACTTAGTGAGGTCATAGACAGTGCAATAAATAGTTCAAAAGGTGCCATGTTGGTTTTCTTTATCATGATGCTGGCTTATGCAGTTGCTGAAATATTTATGATAACAGGGGTAGGCGCTACTATAATTGAAACCTCACTTGCAATTGGAGTAACCGGTAGAAGTGTAGCAGTGGTCACGTTTTTGGTTACCTGTATTTTATCTGTATCGACAGGCACTTCTTGGGGCACTTATGCAGCCTGTATCCCAATCTTCCTGTGGTTAAGTCATATCGTCGGAGGGGATCCAGCTTTAACAATGTGTGCAGCAGCAGGCGGTGCAGCTTTCGGAGATAATATCGCACTTATTTCGGACACTACAATTTTTAGCAGTGGACTCCAAGATGTTAATATTGGTGACAGGGTCAGACATCAGGGTGTTTGGTCTTTGGGAAGCGTTGCCTTATCCACAATTTGTTTTTATGTTGCTGGTTTGGTCTTAAATCTGCCCGTAACGGTTGGGGCCGCATCTGAAGCAATCAAATCAATTCCTCCGGAAGCATGGGTAAACCTTGAAGCAGAAAGACCTTCCGCCGTTGCTTTGCTTAATCAGGTTATGGAAGGTGGAACTCCAATTTTCATGATAATACCGGTAATTATTGTAATTGGAATGGCTATTATGAAAATGCCTACAATCGTTTGCCTGTTCGCCGGAATATTTAGCGCCTCGCTCCTAGGAGCTTTAATTGGTACGATGACATCTTTTGGACAGTTTATAGACACATTGGGTGCAAGCTTTTCCGATGCAGGAAGCTGGGTTATCATTATGATGATGTGGGTAGTTGCCTTTGGCGGCATTATGAGCAGAATGAATGCTTTTCTACCGATTGCGAATTTCTTTGTTAGAATTTCAAAAAAGGTACGCCATCTAATGACCTGTAATGCGTTTTTATGCATCATAGGGAATATGCTTTTATCCGATGAGGTGGCTCAAATGGCTACGATTGGACCGGTAATTAAAAACATTGTCGATCAAGAGGTTGAAGGTTCTGAAGAAGCGAAATATACGTTACGTTTGAGAAATGCAACCTTCTCTGATGGACTTGGGGTTATGGGTGCAGAATTAATACCTTGGCATGTGTGTTCCATTTACTATGTTGGAATGGCAACCGCAGTATATCCATTATTCAAGTTTACGCCAATTCATTTAATCCAATACAACTTCTTCTGCTGGATTAGTATTGTATCATTAATTATATTGACATTTACTGGTTGGGATAGATTTATTCCACTTTTAAAAACACCGCAAGAGCCTGAAGTGAAATTGGTAGAAAGGAGAAAAAAATTGATCTCCTAAATTGATTTAATTTACAGGTAAGGTCTTTTCCTTCTAATGGTAAAATATTTCTGATTTTAATTAGCTATTTATATTAAATTAAAAGAATCTTTTTTAGGGTAGGACCTAGAGAGATTCTTTTGATTTTAAATAGCAAAAAATTCCTGTACAATGAATTGTACAGTTATAGACTTTATTGCTTATTCTTTTTATGATGAGGTTGGATTGCCTTGGATTGGCTGACGAAATACCTTGCGGAAAAAGGAATTTTCGTTTAGGATGGAGATTATTACGCTATAGAAACTATTACAAATGTACTGAAACTTGAGGCAAGCGGTGGATTAGTACGAATAGGGCTTGCTCCATATAATATTCAAGGTGAAATAGACAGAACCATTCAGGCTGTGAAGGACTTCATAGTATTGAAGGATTAAATGAAAAGAAATAATTTGAGAGATGAGTGGTATTCAATTATGAGTAAGACCTCAATCGTGGGGCGCACACCAGAAAGTGAACAAACTGGATATGGAATTTTCAGCAACCTGTTGAGAATATTAGCCGAATTATAAAAGGAGGGCGTTATTATGAATTTTTCAGGAGCAACATCAATTTATTTCAACGGTAATATCTACACGGTGGGCAAGGATTTTACCAAGGCCAATGCGCTGGTTATCAAAAACGACAGGCTTATATATGTTGGAACAGATGAAATAGCACTACGATTCAGGACGGAAAATACCAGTGTTATTGATTTGAACGGGAAGACAGTTCTACCTGGTTTGATTGAAGGACATACTCATTTTGGTTGGTTAAGCCAATCTCTTGTAGAAATTGATGCTTTATTTAAACAAAAAGAAGACATACTGGAAGAGGTTAAAAAGAAGGCTGAAACGGTTAAACCTGGAGAATGGATACTTGGAAGAGGTTGGAACAATGAAATTTGGGAACAATCAAATTTTCCAACAAAGGAAGAATTAGATTTAGCAGCGCCAAACAATCCAGTGTGTATAATTAGAACTTGCTGTCATGCGTATTGGGTAAATTCAACGGCTTTGGACCTAGCAAAGATAAACAAGGAAACGCTAAGCCCAGAGGGTGGAGAAATAATTAGACATAAAGATGGAAGCCCGGCGGGTGTACTAGTTGATACTGCAGGTGACCAGTTAACATCAATTATTCCACCTTATGAAGGGGAGAATCAACGGAATGCATTGTTAAAAGGCCAAGAACATTTGTTGGAATTTGGGTTTACAAGTATTATGGATGCGGGTGCTACAGTCGATGAAATATCCGCCATGAAACAGCTTTGTGAAACCAAAAAAATGGACATTAGGTTATACGTATATGCCAAAGAGGGAGAAACAGCAAATTATTATTATAAGAAAGGACTAGAAGTAGGACTTTATGAAAACCACCTAACGGTTAGAGGAATTAAGTTTTTTGCTGATGGGTCATCTGGAGCAAGGAGTGCATATCTATTAGAGGATTATAACGATAGACCTGGGCATAAGGGCAATGGCAGATATACGGAAAAAGAATTGTACGACAACGTTAGAGAAGCAAGAATAAATGGATTCCAAATATCAATACATGCCAATGGAGATGGAGCAACGGAAATGGTCATTGATGCCTATACAAAAGTATTAGATGAACTTCCTTTAGAAAATAATAGATATAGAATTGAACACTATCAGCTTCTTACCCCTAAGCATATAGAAAAAGCAGTAGAATACAAATTTATTCCCAGTATGCAGACAGTGCAATGTACATCTGACAGATTAATGATGGAAGAACGTATGGGAAAAGATAGTGGAAGATTGGAAAGAGCTTACTTATGGAGAGACATTATTGATGCAGGACTGCATATTGTAAACGGATCTGACGCACCAGTTGAACTGGTGAACCCATATCATGGATTTTATGCAGCTGTAACAAGAAAGGGAAGAGATGGGCAGCCAGAGGGAGGCTGGTATCCAAATCAATGTATGACAAGAGAAGAAGCCCTAAAAGCAGCAACCATCTGGGCGGCAGAAGCACAGTTTGAGGAGAATATAAAAGGAAGTTTAGAAGAGGGAAAACTTGCTGATTTCACTGTTATAGATCGAGATTATATGATCTGCGATATTGAAGAAATTAAAGATATCAATGCGGAAATGACAGTTATTGGCGGGAAAACAGTTTATTTTAAAGAATAGTTGCTAATTCAACTATTCTAAAAAGGAGGAAAGAAAATAAGAAAAGAATAAAAAATCAACCACCTTCATTATTAATATCGGTATCGATCGTTGTCTTCCGTCAATTCAGCCATGACAGCTGGATATTTTGCTGAACAAACCAAAATTTTCTCAGAGGTTTGTTCAGTAAGCCTTAATTATATAAAACATTTCTAATGAGAGGAGTACTTTAATAATGCGGTGCTTCTCTCATTTATTGAAATAATAAGAATGTACAACAAATGTAAAAAAGCGGATGCATTAGAATTTCTTACAAGAGCTGGGGATTTGTAATTTCCAAAATAATTGAAAGTATTGCCAACAAATGATAGACTGGAGACATACACCATAAATTTGAAGTAGTACAGTAAATAATTTGAAGTAGTACAGTAAATAATTTTAAGAATCTTGGAGGATAGATATGAAAAATTTTAAATTTAAATTAGACTATGTTAGAGAACAATTCCCTTGCCTGTGCAAGACGGTAAATGGACTGCCTGCTGCATTCCTTGATGGCCCAGGGGGGTCTCAAGTGCCAAGACGAGTTGTAGATAGAATCAGTGACTATATGTTTTATAGAAATGCCAATGGGCATGGTTGTTTTGTGACATCTGAGGAAACAATGGCATTACAGCAAGAAGGAAGAGAAACCTTAGCTGCATTCTTCAACTGCAAACCAAATGAAGTAATTTTTGGTGAAAGTTCATCAACCAATAATTTCAAATTGGCATTGGCATTAGCAAGAGACATGAAGCCGGGAGATGAGGTTATTATTACGGACATTGACCATGAATCAAACAGATCTCCAATGAGAACATTAGAAGAGCAGGGAATTATAGTTAAAAGCGTTAAGATTGATTTAAGTACATATACCTTAGATTTAGATGATTACAAGAAAAAATTATCACCTAGGACGAAGGTTGTTGCAATTAATTGGGCAGCCAATGCGACTGGAACAATTACGGATGTAAAAACAATGATAAAAATGGCACATGAGGTCGGTGCATTAACAATTATTGACGCAGTGCATTATGCACCTCATAAAGTAATTGATGTTAAAGATATAGATGCAGATTTTATGGTATGTTCTGCCTATAAGTTCTTTGGACCACATATAGGAGTCATGTACGCAAAAGCAGAAGTTCTAGATAAGGTTAGAACTATCCGTGTATTAGCAGATGATAATACTCAGGTACCAGAAAAATTTGAAACAGGAACACCAAACTATGAACATATTTGTGGCTGTGCTGGTGCCATCGATTTTATCGCAGACATTGGTTCAAAACATGAAGAATTTTTCATAGAAGAGCTGGAGGGTCTTTCAGGTAAAAGAAAGAATATTGTTGCTGGCATGCTGGCTATTCATGCTTATGAAGAACCGATTGCAGCAAAATTAAGAATGGGGCTTAGGGAAATAGAAGGTGTTACACTTTATGGACCACCAGAAGGATATGATAGAACGGGTACAGTATCATTTACAATCGCTGGTAAAAATTCACATGATGTTGCAGTGTTTTTAGCAGAAAGAGGTATCTTCGTCTGGGATGGAGACTTCTATGCAATAGAAATTACCAATCATGTATTAAATCTTGGTGACCAAGGTGGACTAGTGCGAGTAGGACTTGCACCATATAATACTATTGAAGATATAGACAGGACGATTCAGGCTGTAGCAGATTTTTGCAAATAGCAAAGATCTTTAATTCTTATTCTATAGTATTTAAGAACTAAGGAGTTATAAAGAGTCTAGAAAAGGTGAGGAGACTAGGAGGATATTATGAAAAATTTAAAGGTAGCAATACTGGGGTTTGGTAATGCGGGACAAGCTTTTGCTAAACTATTAATTGATAAAAA
>JAENWI010000469.1 GCA_016650115.1 Peptostreptococcaceae bacterium
ACTTCCGATGTGATTGATTCATATGTTTCTTTGTCGTAATGAATCAGGGATACGCTGCCGCCAAATCTATAAAGCATCCTGTTTGCAATCGTAATCCCGCCAAAATCAAAGTCTCCATTATAAAAAAGCTTAATATCCGGATTTGTTTTAATAGCGCAATCCAGAAGTTTCAGCGCTGCAACATTTAGATTGCCATGGGTACACATTAAACAAAACTTGTCATTGTTTACAGCAGGGCAAAGGCTTTCAAACACCGATGGGTTCTCCACAATCAGCATATTTCCAGGCGTTATAATCTTTTCTGCAGCAAGAACATTTGCCAACGTGATATTCATTAACTGTTCATTGTCCACAAAAGGTTCCCACATGGATGTCCCATCTTTATATTCATCTCTAATATTGTAAACACTTATAAAACTGCTGACAAAATCAGTATAGATGTTGAATTCAGACAGGAATTCCTGCTCGCTTTCCGCAAAAACCTGCGGCATATCCTTGCCACTTTCAAGTGCCAGTAAATAAACAAGTAGTTTTCTATATATTGATGTTCTATCTAGTCCATGTGGGTCCCCTGTGACAGTATCGCTCACCATTACAAGCTTTAGATTTTCAGCGGGTTTGTCAATCTGACCAATTACCCATAACCACATTTTCATGATAACCTTCCAGCTTTTGAGGGCACGTTTCCTATCCTCATTAAACACGCTCCTTAGAGTAATGTACACCCTCCCCTTTGCCTCAATATCGGCCATTAATCGGCCTTTTATCTCCGAATGGCATTCTTCTGCTATGGTGCTTAAAAAATCCTTGAAGTCAGCCCTTTTCTTCTCTGCAATCTGAGGTCTGGTAACGATAATTTCTCCAAAATATTCCTGGATCATATCCCCAATTTCCTCATTTGTGCAGTTGACTTTCTTTAGCCTGGCGAAGAATGTATTAAAAGAAAACACAAGAGGCCCAGCCTCCTTATAAGACGACTTAAGTACATTGCCCATTATCCTCCCTGCAAGATACCTAAGATTATCTGGAGGGCTCTCAACAATGCAATTGCCATGCAGTCTCCCATAATGCTTATAGTTTTCCAGCATCATGCATACTATTTCGTGCAAACCTCTGTTTTGCTTTAGATAATCCGATATACTCATTAATTATTGCCACCTGCTTCTTGACTGATGATATTCTCAATCGATTCTGGAAAAACATGATGTTTGCCCTTGGACCAGTAATATTTC
>JAENWI010000024.1 GCA_016650115.1 Peptostreptococcaceae bacterium
AAAAATCAACCCTTCTATTTCTGTTTTTCCACCTTTTTTTATGTCCTTTTGCAACGAAGCAGTGGCTTCAGGTGTTAATGCATCCAAAATTTTCAGATTCGTTTCAGTTATATCCGTATCAATTCTAAATTTAAGTCTATCACCAATTTGTTTGAGTTCTTCACAAAGAGCAATAAATGTTTCTCTATGCTTACCCTCTTTCTGCATTTCTTTTGCCTGTATATCATAATATGCACCACAAGATGCACAAGCTGAAACAAAAGTGAATTTTTTAAATGTATCTCTTCCAATATCATCTGATATAATCACCTTTATCCCACTGTCAATCAAATCATTTTTTATAGCAGCAACCTTATCAGCATTGGCAAAATCACCATTCTTTGTACCAAAAACAATACTAAATATATTTCCCAGTTGTACAACTACCCCTGGCTCCTCAATAAAAGCTGAAATGTAGATACACCCTTCTAAAACCTGTCCAAAACTAATCGCATCTACTATTTTTTCTCCTATATTATATCCATTCATTATAGGAATTATTATGCTTTCCTCATGTGAAGCCTTATTTATGAATGGAATAATATCATCTAAGGAATAACTTTTCACACAAATAAAGATGACATCTGCTCTTTCTATATATTCATTCTGTGACATTATGTTCACCTTATGTAAATGCATTTCACCCTTTATACCTGTTTTAAGTTTTAATCCATTTTTCTTCATTTGTTCAAGATTTTCACCTCTTGAAATAAACGTTACATCTTTGTTAGTAGAAATTAAGAATCCACCTATGCTACAACCGGTAGCCCCTGCTCCTATGATTAAATATTTCATTTGTTTCCTCCACCTGTTTTATGGGATACCAAAGTGTAACAATGCAATGCAAAAGTGCAACACCCAAGCTATTTAGTTGTTGAATCCTTCATAAAGGAATGCTCAAATCGTCTTCTCTCACGGTCAAAAAAATATTGGATTGGCAACACTTTTGGGGACAGTTTTTATAAGTTCTATTCTTTAAATTTCTTCAGTATAAGATAACTTAATAAACAATAAGTGCAAAATTATTTATCAACATCATATTAACATAACCCCACCATCCCATAAATGAACCGCTAAAGTCAATATGCGAGTCCCTTACCAGCCTTTATCATTCCAGGCTACCCATTTTATGGGCTTCACCCTGAATCAAATTATCCTTTTATGCTCAATACTGTCAAAAATCGGCCCCGAAAGTTTGGATTTATAACTTTGTATCTGAGCACTGCTGCAGATACATTCATGTTTCGAATCCCCTAAATACCCGCATCTACAGGGATTACAGGCCGCTACCAAAATGAATTTCGCCGGGTTTTAATTAAGTAACACCGCCGATCAGCGCCAATGGTGATATGGTGTGATGCGGCATTCTAAAAGGTCTTCCCCCCCTAAAACACATTGCTTATTTGTCGTATAAATGGTTTTTTATTAATGATTAATATTTCAATGATATCTATTCTACACTTACTGCAATCGCAGCCGGCAGTAAGCAAATAAAAATTTGCAACCCCATGTATTTTTCTTTGTTTCGATTTATTAACAGCTTCACATGGCAGCCCATAGTCCATGCTGCTTCTAGTCTTCACTTCAAAAAATATTATTTCTCCCTGGAATTTTGCAATTATATCAATTTCCCCATATCTTGTTCTGAAATTCTGCTCCAAAATAGTATAGCCTTTCTTTTCCAGATAGAACTTTGCAAGCAGCTCCCCCTTTTCCCCAAGATTCATCATCCACCTCTTTTTTCAATAAAGTAAATTTTCCCAATTTTTGAAAATGAATTAAAAACACATTACTTCCATCACCTTCCAATTGTTATATATTATCTTAATTGTAAATATTTGTCAACACATGTTGTTTTAAAAGGCTCCTGTTTTCGCTAAAACTTTTTTTGGTTCTTTTCTATGCTAAATATCTTCAAGAGTCGTTTCTCCTGGTTCAAGAATCTTAAATTCTTCCTCTTTTTCACGGCAGGAATTTTTTTATTGCAAATGCCACTCCATCTTCATCGTTGCTATGTGTAATAAATTTAGCGATTTCCTTTATCTGATCTTTACTATTACCCATGGCAATGGACAATCCGGCCGCCTTTAACATGGCTCCGTCATTTGGGCTATCGCCAAACGCCATAATATTCTTGTCCTCTATTCCCAGTATATGGCTTATTTTACTGATTGCATCAGCTTTACTGGTCGTTTCTCCACCAATTTCCAGATTGTGGTCAAAAGAAGATGTGATTGTTACATTTTTCAATTGCTCTAATACCACCGTCATCATTTTTTTATCCTCCTGCTTGCCAAAGTTGATATTAATGTTTTCTACGTTTCCTTTATTTGACAAGATAAAATCAAATAGGTTTCTCACTGGTTTTCTCGTTTTAAGGACATAATCACTGTGTTTTTTATTCAGGCCTATTGTCTCAATATTGTCATATACTTTTCTGTCCACGTAAGCAACTCCTGAAATAAATGCTTCAATCATAAAATCATACTGGCGAAGAAGCTTCACGATTATTTCCAGTTCTCCTTCTCCTATTAAATTCGAGTAAATCGTCCTGGCTTCTTTTATATCAAACACCCTTGCTCCATTTGAAGTAACAATATAATGAATACCTTTTATTTTAAGGATATCCTCCGGTAAAGCCGAAAAAGCCCGGCCTGTAGCTATTACAACATAAAGATTTCTTTGTATAACACTTTCTATTGCGTCTTTGGTCACCTGGGTTAGCAGCCCAATGCTGTTTAAGGTTGTGCCGTCCAAATCTAAAGCAATTAATTTTATTTCCATTTTAAACTTTCCTCTTTCCCTAATTTCTTAATTTCCTAATTTCCTAATTTCTTAATTTCTTAATTTCCTAATTTCATAATTTCAATATTTCCTAACGATATCTATAAACTCTCTATTGTATTTTCTTACAAATTTCATATTACAGGAATCCCCATGTCCCGGATAAATGTTTATATCATTATCCCATTTATCAATTGTATTTTTAATACTTTCAACCATTTCTTCATCGGAGCCGTCTTTCAGATCAGTTCTACCTAAATCCACATTAAAAATGGTATCTCCTGTAAAAACTGTTTTACTTTTTTCTGAATAATAGCATACGCTTCCCTCTGTATGACCAGGGGTATGTATCACATTAATCTCTTCATCTAGAAGGGTTAAAATTTCACCACCCTCCAGAACCTGGTCGACGATGTCTTTGTACATGTTCAGGTCTCCTCTATGCAAAAGTACCGGACAGTCAAATGTATCTCTGATTTTTTTAACACCGCCTACATGATCATAATGATGATGTGTTAACAGAATCGCATTTGGTGTAATTTTTAATTCTTTCATCAATTTAATATATTTCTCAGGGTTATACCCCGGATCTATAACGAAACACTCCGTACAGTTCTTTTGGTACAGAACATATCCGTTGCTTTCCAGATTACCGCCAACAATTTTCTTTATTTTCATTTTTCATCATCCTTCATTATTTTATAGTGTACACTATTATTTTAGACTATTTTCTGCTTTGTTGCAAATATATGTTGATTTACTTTCATTAAGTGATAAAATGGTCACTATCGAATAATTTTACTAAAGAAAAGGATAAATAAATGAAAATAGCAATAGTAGGAGCTGGTAAACTAGGGTTAAAAGTTGCTGAAGCTCTTTTAGGGGGAGATCATTCCGTTACAATTATTGATAAAAATGATGAGACCCTCCACAAATTGGCTTCCCATATGGATATCATGACCGTAACTGCAAATGCAAAACAAATAAGCGTTTTGGAAAGCCTTGGGATTGAATCTTATGACTATCTGCTTGCTACAACCGACAGAGATGAGAAAAACATTGTCATTGCTTCCCTAGCAAAAAAACTAGGATGTCATAGCGTGATTGCAAGAGTCAGAGACCCTGAGCATATGTATCAGATGGATTTTATCAAGCAGCATTTTTCAATTGATTCAATTGTAAATCCAGATTTATCAATCACTTTGGAGATCTATAAATACCTGGTTGAAAAGTACACCTTAAGCAATGGTATTTTTACAAGTGGGAAAATATCTCTTTTGGAGTTCCCCGCAAGAAAATTTCCTGCATTGATTCAAATTCCCATGAATTCTTTTGGTCAGATACTTCCCAACATGCTTGTTGTGGCAATTTCAAGAAATGGCAAAGTAATTGTTCCGCATGGGGACACAATTATCAATGAGGATGACGGGCTTTATGTTATTGGCGAAAAAGAACAAATTATGAAGCTTTCCGGCAAAGTTCACGAAAGAGGCAAATATACAAATGTTCAAAAAATTATGATTATTGGCGGTGGCAAGACCGGCCTTTATTTAGCTAAAAAGCTTTCAGAATTTGGAATTGCTGTTAAAATCGTTGAAAAAGAAAAAACGCGTTGCCATTACTTAGCATCTCATTTAGATGACAATGTTATCATACTGAATGGAGATGGAACAGATATAGGTTTCCTTGAAGATGAGAATTTTGACGAAATGGACGCTTGCGTTACAGCTACAGGCTATGATGAAGAAAATCTTCTTTTAGCACTTGTCGCAAAACAACATGGTATTGAAGACGTCATTGCAAAGGTTAGTCGAGTAAGTTATTCTGAATTAATCGGTAATATGGGAATAGATATGGCTTTAAACCCCGTGGATATTTGCACAAGTAATATCCTGCGCTTTATTCAGGGTTCAAAACGAATACTATCCTCACAGCTTATTCAGGGGCAGGCAGAAATAATGGAAATTGTAGCAGATTACAGAATGAAGCTGCTTAATGTTCCACTTAGAAATTTAAAACTGCCGGAGGGAGCCATTATAGCTGCAATCCATCGTGGAGTAACTTCGATCATACCAAATGGAGACACTGAAATCAAAAGAGGAGATCGTGTAATTGTACTTTGTCTTCTATCGGAAATAACCGAACTCGAAAAATTATTAAGGACAACTAAAACGGGTTTCTTTAAGTAGGGGTGAAATATACATATGGACTTGAATTGGAATGTAATATTTAGAGTTACAGGCGCATTGTTTATTGTTATTGGTATTTCAATGCTCCCTGCGATGATTGTGTCTGTCATTTATAACGAGCCTAATATTATAGAAGCATTTATAAAAACAATCATACCGTCAATTTTTTTTGGTAGCTTGCTTATGTTATTCAACAGGCAGAAAGAGGACAGAACAAAGGTAAGAGACGGGTATATCATAGTCGCACTTTGCTGGGTTATCGCATCCTGTATTGCTTCTGTTCCTTTTATCATTTCAGGAGAAATTGCAAATCCAATCAATGCTTTTTTTGAAACCTGTTCAGGTTTCAGTACAACTGGTGCTTCAATTCTCACAGATATTGAAGCCATGTCGAAAGGGCTGCTTTTCTGGAGATCTTTCACTCACTGGCTTGGTGGTATGGGCATACTTATTTTTGCTATCGCACTTCTTCCCAGTCTCGGCATAAGCGGTCAGGCAATTGCAAAAGCTGAGGCGCCAGGTCCAACTTTAGATAAGCTTAAACCAAAATTATCTGATACCGCTAAAATGCTTTACCTACTGTATCTTTTCTTCACTGTTACTGAAACTATTTTACTGATGTTTGGCGGGCTCTCGCTTTTTGATTCCCTTATTCATACTTTTGGGACCGTTGGAACTGGAGGTTTTTCTTCCTATAGCGACAGTATCGCCCATTTCGACAGCGCCTATGTAGATATTATCATTTCAATTTTTATGATTTTGTCAGGAATAAACTTTAATCTTTATTTCATTATTATCAGACAGAAGCTCAAAGGTTTTTTTAAAGATGCCGAGCTCAGACTTTATCTTTCAATTATTGGCATATCAACGCTTTTTATAGGTGTCTACCTGTATGCTGCAGGCATTATCAATGACATCGGAACTTCTTTCAGGTATTCCTTGTTTCAGACTGCAACAATAATTACCACAACAGGATACGCAACAGCAAATTTTGATTTATGGCCAACCTTCTGTAAAATGCTTCTGCTTATTCTGATGTTTGTTGGCGCATGTTCCTGTTCAACTGGAGGGGGAATAAAAGTTATACGTCTTTCGATAATTTTAAAACTTATTAAAAGAGGCATTTCATTGAAACTTCATCCTAACGCCTTTGTATCTTTGAAAATGAATAATAAACCTTTGCCTGTTGATACGGTTTCAGCTATTGCAAGTTTTGTATTCCTTTATATAATAACAATTTTCGCCAGTACTATTTTAATTTCATTGAACGGGTTTGGCCTTATGACGAGTTTCAGCGCAGTCGTTGCCTGTCTCGGGAATATCGGCCCTGGATTTGATTTAGTGGGTCCGGTGATGAACTATAGTATTTTTTCAAATGGATCAAAGCTGCTTTTATCCTTTTTAATGTTAGCAGGCAGGCTGGAATTGTTTACAATATTCTTGCTGTTAACGCCAAGATTCTGGAATCCTAACAGATAATATAAAACAGGTGGTGAATAAATGTCTTTAAACTATTCAATAATTATTAAAATAACAGGTTTGATTTCATTGATTTTAGGAATCTCCATGCTTCCGTCCCTAATTGTGAGTTATCTTTATGATGACCCATCAATTACTTTTACCTTTGGTCTTATTAGCCTCCCCTTAATCATTGTTGGCTTATTAATTCTGTTATTGACAAGAAATATATCGAAAAGTTTTAAAATCCGAGATGGGTACTTTGCGGTTACATTTTGCTGGATAACGGCTTCTCTGCTAGGGTCACTTCCATATTATTTATCAGGGACAGTTGCATCTTTTGGAGACGCAATTTTCGAATCGACAGCAGCATTTACAACAACAAATTGTTCCATAATAAGCAACCTGGATTTACCATTAAGTATTGTTCTTTGGAAAGCTGTTTCCCATTGGGTCGGGGGTTTAGGAATTATAATCTTTGCGATTTCAATCTTGCCCGCTTTAGGTATTAACAGTCTTAAACTTGGAAGTCCAGAAGCGGACAGCCCAAATCTCAACAAAGTAAAAACCCAAATTTCAGGTTTCTCCAAAACTTTATATCTAATATACTTAGGATTAACGGTACTGGAATTCGTTTTACTTTTATTTGGTAAAATGGGAGTTTTTGAAGCCGTAATAAACACATTAGGAAGTGTCAGTACGAGTGGGATATCAACAAGCATTCCCAGCATTTCTTCCTACGACAGCTTTTATATTGAAAGTATAATTTCTATTTTCACTTTCCTTGCCTCAATAAATTTCATGCTTTTCTTCTTTGCTTTTAATGGAAAATGGAAAACTGTTGCAAGAGATACAGAACTGAGAGCATTTATCTTGATTATTTTTATTTCTTTTGTAATTATTAGTGCAACATTGTTTACCTCAGGAACATACGCCACATTCCAAGAAGCTATGAGGGTAGGTATTTTCCAAATCGTATCATTCTCCACAACCTCAGGCTATTTTATTGCTGATTACACTTTATGGCCAACCTTTACTCAGTCCATACTTTTCACCTTAATGTTCATAGGTGGTTGCGCTGCCTCCACCTGTGGTTCTTTTAAGGTTATCCGTTTCGTAGTCATTCTCAAGCTGATCTTAAGAGGTTTCCGAAAAAGATTACACCCTAGGTCAATAGTCGCTGTACGAATCGGTAAAAGTGTTGCCAGTCCTGAAACTGTGTCCTCAATTACTGTCTTTGCTATGCTTTACCTGATGATATATCTGTTTACTGCTTTGGTTCTGTCCCTCGACAATTTAGATATGACAACTACTTTAACTGCAGCGGCAGGGATATTATCCAATACTGGAATTGCCTTTGGTGATCTTGGACCCACTGCTGATTTCAGCATCTTCAGTCCGCCAATAAGGCTGTTTATCAGCTTTATGTTAATCGTTGGGAGACTGGAAATACTAACAGTACTCCTTCTATTTACACCATATTTTTGGAACCTGGAAAAGTAAAGCAAGCCCATTATAAGCAGCCTAGATTAGGTTTGTGAAGTAATTAACCCTTCCAGTTCGTGGGTTTCTGGATTTGAGTCTGTGGATAAGTTTTGGGATTTTTGGTATAAAATAAAATGAGCGAGTGATTGATGTGTAACATGATACACATTCTAACCACTCGCTCATTATTTTATTATCAAATCAAGTCATGAAGTCTACTTATCCACATGTTGCCTGTGTATAACATATTTTTCAAATGACTGATTGCAAGGGTTCCGCAAAAAGCAAACCCAATCTAGGCTGCTTATAATGGGCTTGCTACTGTAAAGTCAATTTCCCCATCCGGTATATTCACATCTTTTACTTTTATCGTTATTTTATCTCCTAGTGCATACACTTTATGCTTATCACGTCCAATCATCCTATAATTCTGTGGGTCGTGATCATAATAATCATCCATTAGGAATGATGCTCTGACCATACCCTCTATAGTATTTGGCAATTCTACATAAAATCCATAATTGCTGACACCGCTTATAACTCCTTCAAAGGTTTCACCAATATGCTTGGACATATATTCTGCCTTCTTCAGTTTTTCAACTTCTCTCTCCAGCTCCTGAGCTTTTCTTTCTGTTGCAGAAGCAATAGAAGATGCCTCAATCGCTTTAATTCTCAATGATTTTATTCGTGCCTCACTAAGTTTTCCCTTGATAGATTCCTTTATAATTCTATGAATCATTAAATCAGGATATCTCCGTATTGGAGACGTAAAATGGCAGTAGAACTTGACACCAAGGCCAAAATGCCCTTCACAGTCAACACCGTAAAATGCTTTTTTCATCGAGCGAAGCATAATTGTGTTCACTACATGTTCATAACTTTGATTTTCAACTTTTTTCAAAACCTCCGAAAGATCTTTCGGATGAATATTTTCAGGGCTGCCTTTTAATGTTATTCCAAAACCTCTTACAAATGTCTGGAACTCCTCCATTTTTTCCAATGCTGGCTTTTCATGTATTCTATACACAAATGGAATCTCTAAACGATAGAAATGCTCAGCCACTGTCTCATTTGCCAGCAGCATAAACTCTTCAATTATTTTATTTGCGACCCTTCTTTCAGCAATTTCTATGCTTATAGGAATGCCCTCATTATTCAAGGTAATGTAAGCCTCATCAAAATCAAAGTCTAAACTTCCTCGATCATTTCTTTTCTTTCTGAGAACTAAAGCAAGCTCATCCATTAAAAGTATTTCTTCATAAATGCTCGCATATTTTGAAATTAAATCAACACTTTTGTTTTCTATGATATCCGACACGTCAGAATAAACCATTCTGGCTGATGAGTTGATTACTGACTCATAAATAGTATGATTTACAACCTTTCCCTGACTATTGATTTCCATATCTATTGAAAGCGTAAGTCTATCGACCTTTTCATTTAAACTGCATACCCCATTGGACAATATTGTCGGGAGCATTGGAATGACCTGATCAATCAAATATACGCTATTACTTCTTTTTAATGCTTCTTTGTCCAAATGTCCACCTTCGGAAACATAATGGCTTACATCAGCAATATGAACGCCTAACAGGTAGTTCCCGTTTGGCAGTCTGCTCAATGAAATTGCATCATCCAAATCTTTTGCGTCCGCACCATCCACCGTGATTATTTTTCGCTCGCTCAATCTGACCCTTTTTGCCGCTTCCGTCGTGGTCTCCTTTTTCGATATGGCAGTTGCTTCAGCATTAACTGAGCTTGGAAATGTTTTAATTAAATTATAAGATCTTATTAAAGCTTTAATATCTCCGCCGATTTCACCATATCTGCTGATAATTTCAGAAATGACTCCTTCAGCTTTATGACCCTTTTCGGGATATTTAGAAATTGTTACAACTACCTTATCTCCTTTTTTTGCTCCCTTAAAATCTTTCTTTTTAATGAAGACATCATCATTTTGCCTTTTATCATCAGGTATGACAAACCCAAAGTTACTGCTGCTGTCAAAAGTACCTACTATTTCAGTAATATTCCTTTTAACAATGGTTTCAATGATTCCTTCTCTTTTATCTGTCCCAGTACCACTGCCTGTTACCCTTACCGAAACAGTGTCTCCATTCATCGCATTATTCATGTCATCTTTACTGATAAAGATATCATTATCTGTTTCTTCTTCGGGCACAACAAAACCGAAACCTTTTTTATGTTTCATTAAGGTCCCTTTTATAATTGGTTCATTGCTGTCTGCAATTTTTTTCCCTTTTGTTGCATTGCTAAATGCAAATTTTTTCTTTTTTTTGCTTTTCGCAAATTCTTTTTTCTTATCCATACTCTTATTTTAACTTAAAAAGAGCAGCTATGCTACTCTTTTTAAGATTTTATTGTTTCAACACTTCATAAACTATTTGATATCGAATACCCAGTTATGTTTATCCTCTACCAACCCAGTTTGCATACCATATAATGTATCATACAGTTTTTGTGAAATACTTCCTATTTCTCCTTTGTTAACAGTTATTTTTCTATCTCCCCAGGATAACTCTCCAACTGGAGATATGACAGCTGCTGTCCCCGTTGCAAATACTTCCTTTAAAGTTCCGTCTTCTCCAGCTTCAAACACATCTTCAATAGACAATTTTCTTTCAGAGACATGTAATCCCCATTCTTTCAACAATGTAATTACAGAATTTCTTGTAATTCCAGGTAATATAGTTCCGGCAAGGGGCGCTGTAATGATTTCATCACAGATGACAAAGAACGCATTTGATGTGCCTATTTCTTCTACATATTTTCTTTCTATGCCATCAAGCCATAATACCTGATCATATCCCTTTTCATGAGCTTTCATTTGAGCTTTTAATGCGCCAGCGTAATTCCCGCCAATTTTTGCGTAACCTGTTCCACCCATTACTGCCCTGACAAATTCTTCCTCTACATAGATCTTTGTTGGTGAAAGCCCGTTAGCATAATATGGACCAACAGGGCATGTAATAATTCCGAAAATATAATGTTTTGCCGGCTTTACCCCAAGCTCAGGAGAATCACCGATTATAAACGGACGAATATATAAGGCGGTATTAGGGATATCCGGAATCCAATCCTTCTCCACATTGACAAGTGCTTTAATTGCATCCACATAAATTTCTTCATCAATTGTTGGGATGCACATTCTTTCATTCGTCACATTAGTTCTTTTTGCATTCATATCTGGTCTAAATAATTGAATCTTACCTTCTTTTGTCTTATAAGCTTTTAAGCCTTCGAACATTTCCTGTCCATAATGCAGACACGTAGCCGCTGGGGAGAGTGAAAGAGGACCATAAGGCACAATTCTTCCATCATGCCATCCTTTACCGTCAGTATACTCCATAATAAACATATGATCTGTAAACGTTTCTCCAAATTTTAATGTATTTGGATCAGGCTTTTCTTTAGGATTTGCTGTTCTCGTTATTGGAAATTCATGCTTCATATTTTCAAATCCTTTCTTCATGATTTAATTTCAATAATATTGTTAGTTAATATACTAATACTATTTTCATTACTAGTCAACAATTTTACAGGTGCACAACTTAAAAGAAAGCGGACAACCTAAGCTGTCCGCTTTCTATATTCATATTACTTACAATTAGCTTTAATATATATCAGTCCTATAACAATCCTCCGATTGCTACAAAGAATGGTGCAAATACTACTGAAACAATTGTCATAAGCTTAATCAAGATATTAATTGATGGACCGGAAGTATCCTTAAACGGATCTCCTACTGTATCTCCAACAACAGCTGCCATATGTGGATCTCCACCTTTGCCTCCATAGTGTCCTTCTTCGATGTATTTCTTTGCATTGTCCCAGGCTCCGCCAGCATTTGCCATCATAATAGCAAGCAACACTCCAGCTGAAAGTGATCCGGCAAGCATACCGCCTAAGGCTTCAGTACCCATAATTGAACCTACAAGAAGAGGAGCAAGTATTGCTAACACTCCAGGAGCAACCATTTCTTTAAGTGCTGCTTTAGTACTGATGTCAACACATCTTGCATAATCAGGCTTCGACGTTCCTGCCATAATACCTTTGTCGGCTTTAAACTGTCTTCTCACTTCTTCAATCATTTCAAAAGCAGCTTTTCCAACAGAATTCATTGTCAGTGCCGAGAACAGGAATGGAAGCATTGCTCCAATAAACAATCCTGCAATTACTAAAGGACTAAGTAAGCTGATGGATTTCAATCCTGCAACCTGTGAATAGGTTGCAAACAGTGCAAGTGCAGTTAGTGCCGCTGAACCGATGGCAAAACCCTTTCCTATCGCCGCTGTAGTATTACCTACAGAATCTAATTTATCAGTAATTACTCTAACTTCTTTAGGAAGTTTTGCCATTTCGGCAATA
>JAENWI010000151.1 GCA_016650115.1 Peptostreptococcaceae bacterium
AGCGTCCGGCTCATAACCGGCAGGTCCGGGGTTCAAGTCCCTGATGGCCCACCACTTTGCCCAGTTAGCTCAGTCGGTAGAGCAGTAGACTGAAAATCTACGTGTCCTTGGTTCAATTCCGAGACTGGGCACCACAAAAAAAGTAGCATCTTGCAGACTTAGTCCGAGGTGCTATTTTTTATTTTTGCATTTTTTTGCTTTTTGTCAAAACAATTAATTGATTTCAGGATTAATATCAATTTCAAGTTCCCACAATCTTCTGTAAAGAGTTGATTCGCTTATATTTAATATTTCTGCAGCAAATATTAATTATATGGTATGTTGTCAGGTTTGACAATACATCTGCTATACTATAAAATAATAAAATAAAATAAAATAGAATAGAGCAAAAATAATAAACAGGAGGTATACTTGTGGCACAATTATATTACAGATACAGTACAATGAATGCAGGTAAATCCATAGAACTGATTAAGGTTGCTTATAATTATGAAGAAAGAGGCAAAAGAGTATTAGCACTGGTACCTAGTGTTGATGACAGGTATGGGGTTGGCGTTATTTCTTCAAGAATTGGAATCAAACGGCAGGCGACAATAGTGACACAGGAGACCAATATTTTAGAAATATTTCTTAAGGAAAATAAAAGGAAAAAAATTGACTGCGTTTTGGTAGATGAATGCCAGTTTTTAACTAAACAGCATGTTCAGGAGCTGGTGGAAATTGTTGACAGCTGTGATATTCCGGTTCTTGCATATGGTTTAAAAAATGATTTTAAAAATGAACTTTTTGAAGGATCCTATTATATGCTTGTTTATGCAGATAAAATTGAAGAAATTAAAACGATTTGCTGGTGTGGAAGAAAGGCAACCATGGTTGCAAGAATTGTGGACGGCAAGTTTGTAAAGCACGGTGAACAAATATTGGTTGGCGGAAATGATATGTACGTATCTCTTTGCAGGAAACATTATAATGATGGCAGGGCGGCAGACAAAACAAACCCGTTATAGGCAGCCTATAACGGGTTTGTGAAATGATTAACCTTTGCAATCTGTGGATTTTTTAAATTGGAGCTTGTGAATAAGTATATTAAAATAGGAAGAGCATACTGTGAATGTGAAAACACATCTTCTCAAGCTCTTCCTTTTATGTTGGAATAAAGGGTGTTAAGCCACTTATCCACAGCCTGTCTGTGGATAACGTTTTGTCAGAATGACTGATTGCAAGGGGTCTGGAAAAACCAAACCCAATATAGGATGCTTATAATGGGCTTAGCTTCTTGTTAATGCCATTTAGAATTCTTAGCTTCTCATAGCTCCAGGTTGGAGAGATGAGAAGCTTCCTCGGTACATCACCGGTTATCCTATGTATTGTAATATTTTGGGGGATTAATCGTATAGCTTCTGCTGCTAGTTTTATATAATCATCCATTGTTTCAAAAGAAACATAGTCAGGATACAGCTTCTCCATGGTGGAACCTTTTACAAGGTTAAGCATATGCAATTTTATCCCGAAAATGTTCTTGGCGCATACGTAACGGACGGAGGACAGCATAGCCTCTCTGTCTTCTCCGGGAAGGCCTAAAATCAAGTGTATTACAGCTTTAATATGTAACTTCGTCAGTTTGTCCATTGCGTCATCAAAAGTTGCCAAAGGATAGCATCTGT
Source organism: Peptostreptococcaceae bacterium (assembly GCA_016650115.1). Classification (GTDB taxonomy): domain Bacteria; phylum Bacillota; class Clostridia; order Peptostreptococcales; family Anaerovoracaceae; genus JAENWH01. The sequence goes on from JAENWI010000151.1 coordinate 1,665, forward strand.
TAATTAGCCTGGCAGTATCTTCATGAATTGTCTGAAGTCCAAGTTCAACCCATAAAAAGGTTTTTTTATTCAGCTCATCCAACAATTCTAAAACACCGTCAGATAAACAATCTGGCCTTGTTGCTATGGCAATCCCAACAACCCCGGGATAGTCAAGTGCGGCATAATATTTTTCCCTCAATTCGGATACGGGAGCATATGTGTTTGTATGATTCTGGAAATAGGCAAGATACTTAGAATTTGGCCATTTGGCGGAAAGCAGTTTGATTTGATCAGGGATATTGCTTGCAAGTTCGCCACTTCCTTCCGGTGAACAAAATATACAACCATCCGTTGATAAAGTCCCATCCCTATTAGGACATGTAAAACCGCCATCAATCGATAGTTTTATAACTTTGCAACCGAATTCCTGTTTTAAATAAGCTCCGATGGCGTTGAATTGATTCTGCAAAATATACCCCTTTTCATTAATAAATAAACCGTCTCTTGTTTGCAATATAGTAATTATATGATATAATATTTTGAGCAAATTGTGAATAGAAATTTTTAAAAGGAGGAGTCATTTTTGGTGGAATACAAGAAATTTAAACCTTCAAACAATATTGGCTTAGGAGAAGAATATAACAAATTCAATTTTTTCTCGGAAAAAAATTCTGAAGGTACTAAAATCGAAAAACCTTCACTGCTGCTGCACAGTTGTTGCGGACCTTGCAGTACATCGGTGATTGAAAGGTTAATCAGAGAGTATAAAATAACTGTTTTCTTCTACAATCCAAATATTACAGATGAAGAAGAATACCAGAAAAGAAAAGAGACACAGCTTAAGTTCATTGACAGTTACAATCAAAGCATTGATAAAATTGATGTGATATCATTTTTGGAAGGTCCTTATAACCCTTCTATTTTCAGAGAGATTAGCTGTGGTTTGGAAAGCGAACCGGAAGGCGGCACCCGTTGTATTGAATGTTTTAGATTCAGACTTGAGAAAACAGCTGAAACTGCAAAACTGTGGGGGAATGATATTTTCGGAACGACACTTACCGTCAGTCCGCACAAAAATTTTGCGATTATCAATAAAATTGGATTAGACTTGGCAATTAAATATGGGCTGATTTATTTAGCAGAGGATTTTAAGAAAAAAGCCGGATATCAAAGAAGCATAGAGATGTCAAAAGATTACGGTTTATATAGGCAACAGTTTTGTGGCTGTGATTATTCAAAAAAAAGGAGATAAAAGAATGACAAAATTAATTATTCCGGAAAATTACACATCAGTTATTGATCAAATGGAAAGCCAGAGAGCAATTAAAAAAGTAAAGGATTTTTTCCAGCAGGAGTTGGCATATGGATTGAATTTAAGGCGGGTCACAGCACCTCTCTTTGTGATACCTGAAAGCGGATTGAATGACAATTTGAATGGAACAGAAAGAACAGTCAGTTTCACCTTAAAGGATATGAATGAGCAAATGGTTGAGGTTGTTCAGTCTTTGGCAAAATGGAAGAGAATGGCACTTGGGAAATATGACATTGAGCCTGGTAATGGTATTTATACGGACATGAATGCAATCAGAAGAGATGAGGATTTTGATAATCTTCATTCAGTTTATGTTGACCAATGGGATTGGGAAAAGGTTATTTTAAAAGAGGAAAGAACGGAAGAATATTTGGAGCAAACAGTTACAACCATTTATAATTCACTTAAGAATTTAGGCGATTATGTTAACAGGCTTTATAGAGGGCTTCAGACAGAGCTTCCAAATGAAATATTTTTCATTACAACGCAGGAACTTGAAGATAAATATCCAGACTTAACACCAAAAGAAAGAGAAGATGCCATCACTGAAGAAAAAAAAGCTGTCTTTATTAAAAAGATTGGCGGGAAACTAAATTCAGGTGAAAGACATGATGGAAGGGCACCGGACTACGATGACTGGGAAATCAATGGGGATATCGTTCTTTGGAATGAGATATTAGGTTGTTCCTTTGAAATATCATCTATGGGGGTACGTGTTGATGAGGAAGCGATGGCAAAACAATTAAAGCTTGCTGGAGCAGAAGACAGAATGGGAATGCCTTTCCATAAGGCAATTCTAAATAAAGAACTTCCATATTCAATTGGCGGAGGAATTGGCCAAAGCAGATTATGTATGTTTTTCTTAAGAAAAGCCCATATAGGGGAAGTTCAGGTTTCAGTTTGGCCGAAAGATATGATTCAAGAATGCAAGGCGAATAATATTAGTTTATTATAGTTAGGAAAAATATGAAATATGTAAATGTAGCTATTGATAATAACACTGATAACACCGATAGGCTTTACACTTATGGTTGCGAGTTTGAAGATGTGAAAATCGGGCAAAAAATATTTGTGCCGTTTAATCGTGGCAATAAGTTAAAGGCTGCATATGTATTTGAAAAGATGGATCAGCTTGACAAAGAGGTAAAGGGCCTTAAATATGTGGCATCAGTTGACCAGGAAATATACCTGA
>JAENWI010000507.1 GCA_016650115.1 Peptostreptococcaceae bacterium
ATAATAGGAAGTCTTTCTTTTGTATATTCGTTTTCTTCCCGTTCATTGTAAGAGCAAATTGTTCTTTGTCTTCAGGCATTATGACGTTTACGGGCAGCAAATCATATGCCGGGGATAGAACATATTGCCCATTGCTTCCCGCCGTTTCAATCAAAGAAAAATTTTTCAGATGCATATCGGAGTTACCCACAAGGAATGAAAATAGCAATCTTATAAAAAGCTCTGTCATATCAAGCATTGTTCTTGAAGAATACTTCCGGATGATTTTACTGCATCGCTCATAAGATCCCTTATACTTATCTTGTGTCAAGCGCAAATCAAGCTGGCAGAAATCCTCCATGGCAAGCATCCTGACCTCATTTTTTTCAAAAGCCCTGTCAACACGCTTTGTAATATAGGCAAAGCTTCCGTCTCCCAAAACAAGCGCATGTGGGACGGTGGATATTCCGGCGGCATCCGCCATACACATTACGAGAAACTCGGCCTCTGGAAGCGAACGAAAATCCTTAACCTGAGGTTTCAGAATATAACCCGTTGGGAAATTCAAAAGCGTGAGGCGGGGCTTTTTGCCTTCGAAAATAAGGTGTAAGGATAATTTTTTTTGTACACCGGGTATCGTATATCCTTTGTTTGTGCTTTCTACCACAAGGAGATCTAAGGTATTCTCATCAATCTCTACATTAGGTAAAACCGATGTCCCGAAAAAGCGCTTGATGCATCTAATATGCCAGCCGATTTGCTCATCTTCCAAACGAAGAGATTTTCCGCAGCATAAGCAATTCATATACGTTCCTCCTTAATACTGACATTGCCAATACTATCCTTGCAGGCAACAAGTAATATTCCGAAACGATCCTTGGAATCAATTTTCCAGTTTCGGCTAACAGCATCAAGCAGCCATCCTTCCGGAATTATTCCGTCAAAGAAGGAAAATAAAGTTTTGGAAGTATATGTTTGTTCAGTGAGCGGTAAGGTCAGTGAAACTGTACCTGAATTATCTCTTGAAAGATATTCGGATGTATACGAGAAGGAATAACCTTCATCGGTTTCAGAAAGAACACCCGCAAAGATATTCCGTACATACACATAGGCTTTTCTAAAGGTATCCAT
>JAENWI010000098.1 GCA_016650115.1 Peptostreptococcaceae bacterium
AGAATCCTGTCAAAACATGACCTTCGCATTACGTGATTTAATCCACAACCTTAAACAAATCTACGGGTTTAATACAGCAGAGTTAAACATTGGCGGTTTTAGGTTCAGAGTATCAAGAGACGACAGCAAGCATTCATCCATTGTTTTTAATTTGTGTCATTGACATAGCTGCAACTATCCACGCATCCTTCATTGAAATAAAAAGCCCGGGCAACTGATTACAGCTGTCCGGGTTAATTTATTTTGGTTAGTTTTGAGACAATAATCCTGAGCAACTGATTGCAGCCTATCGGGATTATTTTCTTTAATCAGTTTATGTCTATCATATGGAATGTTTTTTTACCCTTCTTGATCAGAAGCTTGCCATCCGTAAACATTTCCGTTGTAATCATTAATTTGGCATCGGTAACCTTTTCATCGTCAATCATAAGGCCACCCTGCTCAATCGTCCTGAAGGCTTCACCTCTACTTGGCACCAGTTTCAACTGATGCATGATGGAAACGATCCCCAGCCCTTCCCCTTCAAAATCAGCCGCAGCCATTTTTGTAGTTGGAATGTTCTCTAGACTGGTGCCGCCGGAAAATGCCGCCTTTGCCCCTTCCTGTGCCTTTACAGCCTCATCCTCGCCGTGAACCAGTCTGGTCACTTCAAAGGCAAGTATTTCCTTTGCTTTATTGATTTCCGCCCCGTCAAGACTGGCAAGAGTTTCCACCTCTTCCATCGGCAGGAAAGTTAACATGGATAAACATGTGCGAACATCTGCATCTTCAACATTTCTCCAATACTGATAAAATTCATAAGGCGATGTCTTCGTTGCATCAAGCCACAATGCACCCTTTTGTGTCTTACCCATCTTAATGCCTTCGCTCGTCGTAAGAAGCGCAAAAGTCATTCCGTAAACCTGTTCACCAAGTTCACGCCTGATCAGGTCAACACCACCAAGAATATTTGACCATTGATCATCTCCACCAAACTGCATTTTGCAATTATATCGCTTGTATAACTCCAGAAAGTCATAAGACTGCATAATCATATAATTGAACTCTAAAAAGCTAAGCCCTGATTCCATTCTCTGCTTAAAGCATTCAGCCGAAAGCATTCTGTTTACCGAAAAATGCCTTCCGATATCACGAATAAACTGCAGATAATTCAGTTTCGTCAGCCAGTCTGCATTATTATCTATGATGGCCTTGTCTCCACTGAAATCAATAAATTTGCCAAATAATTTTTCAAACTTTGCACTATTTTCAAAAATAGTATCATTTGTCATCATTTGTCTCATATCAGATCTTCCAGATGGATCTCCCACCATAGCAGTGCCGGACCCAATTAAAACGATAGGAGTATGACCATACTTCTGCATGTACATCATAATGATTACCTGCATAAAATGTCCCACATGAAGAGAATCCGCAGTCGGATCAAAACCAATGTAAAACTTGATTTTTTCCTTCTCCAGAAGTTCTCTAATCTCATCCTCATGAGTTGTCTGCTTGATAAAGCCTCTTTCTTTTAAAACATCAAACACATTGGTGTGTTTACTTACATCATCTCTAATAAAATTCATGTTTCCTCCATGTTTACAAGCCCAATATAAGCAGCCTATAATGGGCTTGCTTCTTACTTTATCTGGCAAGCCCATTCTAGACTGCTTATATGGGCTGCCTTTTTGGGCTTGCTTCTTACTTTATCTGGCAAGCTCCTTCTAGGCTGCTTATGTGGGCTGCCTTTTATGGGCTTGCTTTTCTTATTTTGTACCGTATAATCTGTCCCCTGCATCACCTAATCCAGGTACAATATATTTATTTTCATTTAAATGGCTGTCTTTCGCTGCAATAAAAATGTCTACATCAGGATGTGCCTTCTGTAATACTTCAATGCCCTCAGGTGCTGCAATGATGCACATGAATATTATATTTTTTGCACCTTTTGCTTTAATGAAATCTATTGCGGCTGCTGCACTTCCACCGGTTGCCAACATTGGATCTACAACGAAAACTTCTCTTTTATCAATATCATTCGGTAACTTGCAGTAATATTCCACTGGCAGGTGGGTTTCTGGGTCTCTATAAAGTCCGACGTGTCCAACCTTTGCGTTTGGAATCAATGCCAGCATTCCGTCCACCATTCCAAGTCCAGCTCTCAAGATAGGAACAATGGCAATATCCTCGCCTTTCAACATTTTAACCTTTGCATCACACATAGGCGTTGTAATGTTCACTTCCTCTAATGGGAGATTTCTGGTTGCTTCATAGGCCATTAATGTTGCAATTTCTTTTACAAGTTCTCTGAAATCTTTTACGCTTGTTTCGGTCATACGAATCATTGCAGTCTTGTGCTGAATTAGCGGATGATCAAATACATATACCTTACCCATTTTTGTTACCTCCATAATAAACAATAATTTATTTACACGGCACGAAGTGCCACTTCTGACTGGTTGTTCCGGCTGGCCGGCTGGCCCGGCCGGTTTATCTGCCTGCCCGGTTTATCTCATCTGGTTTAATAAGTCAACACGTTTCTGGTGTCTGCCACCTTCAAACTCAGTATTAAGCCAAGTCTTCACTATTTCCAAAGCAGTTTCCAATTCAGTTGTTCTGCCTCCTAAGGCAAGAACATTGGCGTCATTGTGGCAGCTGGCCATTTCGGCCATAAATACAGATGTACAAAGCGCGCACCTGACACCTTTCACCTTGTTTGCTGCAATGGAAACACCTATTCCTGTTCCGCAGAATACAATCCCCTTTTCTGCGATACCAGCCATTACGGCTTCTCCACAGATTCTTCCATAATTTGGATAATCAACGGAGTCGGTGCCGTTTGTGGTCCCTAAATCCAGGATTTCATATCCTTTTGACAACAGGTTTTTTTTAATATCTTCCTTCAGTTCAAAGCCACCATGGTCGCTCGCCAATGCTATTTTCATAATTTCCCCCTATACTTTTGCTATATTATAGCCCGATGACTTTAACATTCTATTCATTACTGCAAAACCAACTCCATCTTTGTCACTCAATGCTCCCGCCAGAATCAGATCTACATTTTGTTCGTCCAGTTCTCTCAGGTTTGAGAAAAAATCGTGAGCCGCCTCTATAAATGCCTGTTCTTCGAAAAGGATCACTCCCACCTTCAAGCCGATTCTCTCGTTCAAAACCTTCAATCTCTCAATTTCCGACTTCACCCTGTCTCGCTGTCCTTCTATAATCGTCATTTGCGCGTTGGGCGCATAATGCTTGTATTTCATCCCCGGCGACTTTGGTGCCGGCGAATTCATTTCTCCTTGTCCGTTTAAACCCAACCCCCCTTGACCATTCAAACCCAAAGTTCCTTGTCCATCTGCAAATAATGTCGGATCAAATTCCACAGTTTCCCCGATTGCCGCCTCTATGTTTTCTGCGGTAATAATCCCAGGTCTTAAGATAGTCGCGACCTCTGAGGATACGTCAAGAACCGTGGATTCTATTCCAACCCTGCAATCCGCTCCACAAACAATGGCATCTATTTTCCCGTCAAGATCATCAATGACATGACTTGCCTTTGTCGGGCTTGGTTTTCCTGAAAGATTCGCACTTGGTGCCGCGATCGGGCATCCGGCAAGGGTGATTATTTTAAGCGCAACTTTATCATCAGGCATTCTAACAGCTACTGTATCAAGCCCACCTGTTGTAATATCAGGCACTTCAGCTTTTTTAGGAACCACTAACGTGAGCGGTCCCGGCCAGAAATTTTCAATCAGCTTAATAATCCGTTGACTCAATGCCGGAGTAAGCTGCCCAATATCGCTGGCTCTTGAAATATGAACAATCATTGGATTGTCACTTGGTCTGCCTTTTGCTTCATACACCTTCGCAACCGCCTCCGGGTCAAGTGCATTCGCACCTAGTCCATAGACCGTTTCAGTTGGGAATGCAACAAGCCCCCCATTTTTCAATATGCAGGCGGCTGCCTGCAAATCGGTATCACTTGTATTTAATTGTTGTGTTTTCATTTTTTCTCCATAAGTAATCCAAGAAGCTCCTTTTATGGTTCTCGCTTAGTTTAAGTCCTTGTTGTTAATCAAATTTGTATTAGAAATTCTTCATTTTTTCTGCCTGGTCGTTTGTAATAAGGCCTTCTATTATTTCGTCAATATCTCCGTCCAGGAAGTAATCGAGCTTATATATCGTCATACCTATTCTATGATCGGAAACTCTCCCCTGCGGGAAGTTATAGGTTCTGATTCTTTCGCTTCGGTCTCCGCTGCCAACCTGACTTTTTCGCTGTTGTGAAACCTCGTCATTCTGTTCCTTTAATTTCATATCATAAAGCCTAGCGCGAAGCACTTTAAAAGCCTTGTCCTTATTCTTTATCTGGGATTTTTCATCCTGACATGTTACTACAATTCCAGTAGGAATATGGGTAAGTCTAACCGCTGAATCAGTTGTATTTACTGACTGTCCTCCATTACCGGAAGACCTGTACACATCAACTCTCACATCATTTGGATCAACCTCAACCTCGACCTCATCAATTTCAGGCAGCACCGCTACGGTAGCCGCTGAAGTGTGAATACGTCCACTCGATTCAGTATCCGGAACACGCTGAACCCGATGAGTTCCACTTTCATATTTCAATCGCGAGAAAGCACCCTTTCCCTTAATAAGCATTATAGCCTCTTTAATGCCACCTATTCCAGTGTCATTCAGTTCCATTATTTCAGTTTTCCAGCCCCGTCTTTCAGCATATCTCATGTACATTCTGACAAGATCCGCGCCAAATAATGCTGCTTCATCTCCCCCGGTTCCGGCTCTGACCTCAAGAATTACGTTCCTGTCATCATTAGGGTCTTTCGGAAGAAGCGCAAGCTGAAGTTCATCTGCAAGGATTTCAAGGGTCTTTTCCAGTTCCGAAATTTCCAATTTAATCATATCTCTCAGCTCATCGTCCATGGTGCCTTGATCATACATGCCCTTGGTTTCAAAAAGCTGGTCCTTTGTCCTCTTATATTCAATGTATTTTTTAACAATAGGCTCCATCTCCGACATTTCCTTTATGTGCTTCTGCCAGACACGCTGATCATTAATAATATCAGGATCGGATACCTTCATGGAAAGTTCCTCGTATTTTGCAACTATAAAATCCAATTTTCCGTACATTTTCTTCTCCTTCGTGGCCGCTTTTGCTGATCAAAGGCGACTTTTGAGTTTTTATTTTCATCGAGTAACTGTTACTCATCTCTAACTACTAACTGTTACTCGTCTCTAACTACTAATTGTACCACATTTTTAGCCTAAAAAAAACTGGAAATTTGCATTTCCAGTTAATTTCTAATTGCTACTCAATGTGATATTTTGTCTTGAACTTTTCAACACGTCCACCACGGTTTATAAATTTCTGCTGACCCGTAAAGAACGGATGGCAGGCAGAACAAACTTCTAATCTAATTTCCGGTTTTATCGACTTAGTTACAAATGTGTTGCCACATGCGCAAGTAACTGTGCATTCTTTAAAATCAGGATGTATACCTTCCTTCATGCTTTTCACCTCTTTCTTAATCTCTTGTAGTTCGGCCTTGCTCAAATATATCAAATAGAACTACAGCCCTTATAATATACCATACTGGCGTTTTGGATGCAAGTTATATTTTGGTTTACCGCCAGGTTTTTTTGAGTTATCGGCGATGAGGTTGGCCTGTCAGCCTGTCGCTCAGGATGCCCAACCAGCCTATCGAGTTATCGGCGATGAGGTTGGCCTGTCAGCCTGTCAAATATGTCGTAGACTTCGAAAGTTAAGCAGAACTACCCTTTATTCTTAAGCAAAAGGTTATCTCTAGCCATCACACAAAGGAAGTAGCACCGTTTAAGAGGGAAGTTACCCTAAATAACAAAGTTTAGTGCTGTGTTCACCTAACAAATCTGAATTCGTTAGGTGTTTTGGGTCCAATTCAGATAAATTTAGGTTAACAAAAGCGAACCACACTTGTGATTATTAATATATTCTACCCTTTAATTTCGTTTTATTTGAGGATTAGTGTAACTATATGTTTTTCGTTA
>JAENWI010000413.1 GCA_016650115.1 Peptostreptococcaceae bacterium
AGTTTGAGATAACCCATTTATTTACATTTATCTTTTGCCGGCAAAATTGATAAAGAAGCGTATAAAAACTTCCTTGTTTTTATACGCCGTTCTATTCAAACATAGCATTAAGTATAATTTTTTATCAAATAGTCAATCAGAAGCGATTTATTCTGCTCTAATATATACTTATTATGAGTAATATTTTGTAACAACGTATAATCTCAAAAAATATTTATACGTTTAAGTCTAAAAATGCTTCGAATTTGATAAAGAGAGCATTTTGGGCAAAAAAACATATGAAAAAGTACCTAAATCATATCATATTATTGAAAATTGGCGTATAATAAATGCAAATGCAAATCATTATCATTTGGAACCGGAGATTATGAATTGGAACCGGAGATTATGAATTGGAACCGGAGATTATGAATTGGAACCGGCTAAAATGCACTTGGGGGCAGCAACTATGCACATAAAAAAAATCGGATTATTAATAGTATTTCTGGCGTTGTTATTGGTTTTATCTTCATGTGCACAAAATGATAGGGAAGACAAGTCAGAGGACAAAAAATTTACAGTAGTTACATCTTTTTACCCTATATATATAGCTACAATTAATGTGACAAAGGATATCCAAGGCGTAGAAACGATTAATATGACAAAACCGCAGACAGGTTGTCTGCATGATTATCAGCTGACGCCAGAAGATTTAATCAAAATTGAAGAAGCGGATGCTTTTGTTGCCAACGGTGCGGGAATGGAAGCTTTCATTGGAGATGTTTTACTACACCAGAAAAACCTTGAAATTATTGATGCAAGCCAGGGAATTGAACTGATTAAAGATGAATCTGGTGAAGAAAACCCTCATGTATGGGTCAGCATAACAAATGCAATCATCCAGGTGAGAAATATTGCGGAGCAGCTTTCATCCATAGATCAGAACCATTCTGAGCAGTATAAAGCAAATGCGGATGCATACATTGCGAAGCTGGAAATTTTGAAAGAAAAGATGCATCAATCTTTAAAAAACATTAAAAACAGAGATATTATCACATTCCATGAAGCATTCCCTTATTTTGCAAAAGAATTCGATCTTAATATCATTGCTGTCATCGAGAGAGAACCAGGAACGACGCCGTCGCCGAAAGAACTTGAAGCTACTATAAAAATGGTAAAAGACTCTGGCGTGAAAGCACTTTTTGCTGAACCTCAGTATGAATTGAAATCTGCTCAAATTATTGCAAACGAAACAGGGGCTAAAATATATACCCTTGACCCGATTGTGACGGGAGAGGCTGATGCGGGTTCATATGATGAGTATATTACGGTCATGGAAGCTAATTTAAAAACTTTACTTGAGGCTTTGGAATAATGGATGAAATAAAAGAAAAACAACATTG
>JAENWI010000391.1 GCA_016650115.1 Peptostreptococcaceae bacterium
CTAAGCCCATTATAAGCATCCGACATTGGGCTTCGTTTTTGTAGACCCATTGCAAATGCTCATTTGTGAATTCGGTTATCCACAGGGGATCTGTGGATAACTTTTTTTGCTGTAAAACGAGAACATTGCAAAAGCTGGCGTTGAAGGTTGAAGCTAAAGGTTGAAGTTAACTAGGGCGGCCTTATGTAGTTGTTATAAATGGCAAATTTAAGAGCCTTCCAAATCAAAAATATATTACGGTTGACTTAAATTCACTTTTGTATAACTTGGTTTTTATTATGAGTCTGAATTAAATCGGGTTTTGATATTTCTTCTACTTCCATTTCCTCCGCCTTCCTTTCCTCGTAAACTCTCCGATCAGCCTTCTTCCATATATATCTGATACGCAACATTACTCAATCCTCACTCAAACGATGCCGATCAATTTGAGCAATTGCGGCAATTTCTCTTTTTGATAACTGAAGGGTGCTGTCAAGCAGTAAGTTGGCAAAATCAAGGCGCTGAGCAGTTGATAAGAAGGAATAATCGCCAAATGATTCTTTTAATTTTTCTGCACCCTCGCGTTCATATTGTTTGATGCTTCTTTTGCTTTCCAGATTGATCGTGTCATTGTCAACAAGCATGTTGCCCAGATTGTCATAAGAACTTTCCAAATGATACCGCTTAAAGCTGAGAACATCGTTAAAGCCCAATTCTTCTAGCAGCAGCAAACCATTATCGGGCAAAATATTACGTGTATATCTTCCCGCATATTCGCAAAAGCTACTGTAATAATACGCGAAAGCATCCTGGCAAAGTCTTCCGCGGACAGGGTTTTGGTGAATGTACCTTATTACTCGAGATAAGTACTCCCTGGTATTTATGCTGCTGCAGGAAAATCTTCCCTGAAAAACATGGCCCACGTATCTGTGCCTTTTCATGTAATACCTGGAATAAGACTGGTTTATATGCTGCATTGCTTTGCTAAGCGTGGTTGTGGTCTCGGCGCGAACTAAAAGATGATAGTGATTTGGCATAATACAGTAAGCTAATATCTCGAAGCCTTCTATTTGTACTGCTCGTTCAAAATAGTTTAGCATCGTACTTTTTGTGCTGATACTTTCGAAAATATTTAATTTGTTGTTGCCCCGATTCGTTACGTGATAATAACCATTTGCACTTGCAACTCTTATTTGATAACTCAAAATTACCTCCTTTGTATTGATCCAGAATAATATCTAGAATGATAGACAATTAATGATAGGGTAATATTAACATAAATGTAAATAAATGTAAATATAAATCGAAATAAATTGGCAGATTGGCAAATTTAGGATAATGAATTCTTTGATGCATCGTGGCACTTTCAGGGCAAATTGAAGGAACCGGTAAGATAGTTTGCGGGAAGAGGCTGTGGATAATTATCCACAGCCTCAGAACTCAGTGGTTGCAATGAAAAACATTAAAAAAAGTGGAAGCAAGCCCA